>JAICFA010000347.1 GCA_025923935.1 Candidatus Krumholzibacteriia bacterium | reverse complement strand
GGGTTGATTCAACCCCGCGATGCCGTCCATGCCGCTGGGAAGAATCAATCCGTGCCAGTGCACCGACGTCGGCTCAGGCAGCTTGTTGGTGACGAGGATGCGCACTCGGTCGCCTTCCACCGCTTCGATGGTCGGGCCGGGCGTGCGACCGTTGTATCCCCACGCACGCACCACCATGCCGGGCGCCATCTCCCAATCGATTTCCTCGACCGTGAGGTGAAACTCCTTCACGCCTTTCACCATCTTCCACTCGAGGGTGGCCCCGTTGGGGGTGACCACGGGAGTGTAAGAAGCACCCGTTGCCAGCACCGGCGCGAGGAGGAGTACGATGCAAATCGCTGCAAGCTTGCTCATTCCAACTCCTCGATGGGTCGCGCGACGGCGCGCTCCAATTCGGCGCGCGCGGTCCAATAATCGCGCACGGCTTCAATGTACTTCTGATACGCCTCGATCTCGTCGCGCTTGGCCTGCAACAGCGCCATGGGCCCGACCAGCATGTAGTTGTAGTGTCGCTGGCTCTCTTCCACGACTTTCTCCTTCGTGGGGATGACGTCGTCGCGATACATCTCCGCGATGGCGCGCGCCGCACTCAGCCGCTCCCACGACCCGCGCACGTCGTTGCGTACGCGCGTCTCCAGCGACGCCACGCCGTGCTCCGCTTGCCGCACGCGTGCTTGTGCGCGGTCAACACCGCCTTGACCGCGGTCGAAGAGGGGAATCGCCATGTGCACCACCGGACCGTACGCCCACTCCTCTTCGAACTCGCGCTCGGCGTCGACACCGATCTCGAGCGACGGAATGCGAAACGATTTTTGATACGACACATCGCGCCGGCTCGCGTCGAGCTCGGTTTTGGCCGCCATCAAGTCGAAGCGGCCCTGGAGTGCAGTTGCTTGCAGCGTGTCCGCGGACGGGTCGGCTGCGGGAAGCTCCGGCAGCTCCGTTTCCACTGACCACGTCGTGTCGGCGGCCGCCAGCCCGAGCCGGCCGGCGAGGCTGGTGCGCGCCGCGATTGCGTCCGCTTCACTGCGCAGCAGATCCAGGCGCGCGTCCTGATACACGCTCTGCTCAAGTGCCTTCTCGAGCTCGCTGATGTTGCCCGACGAACGCTGACGCGACGACAAATCCGCCGACGCCTGGGCCGCGCGCAGCACTTCGACGCGCATGCGGCGAACATGTTCGGCAGCTTGGTAGTCGTAGAACGACGTGCGTACGTCGGCCGCGAATGCCAGCGCGCGATCGCTGACCTGGTACGCGACACGATTCATCTCCGCGTGCACGACATTGCGGCGTTTCGAGCGGCGCAAGAGCTCCATCACATCCCAAGTGAGCTCGAGCTCGGGATTCGACCCGGGCGACGAGTCGCGCCAGCGCACGCTGCCTTTGAAATTCGGATTGGGCAGAACACCGGCCGCGACCAAATCGCCGCGCGCCAGCCCGACTTCCTCGAACGACGCCAAGAGCTCGGGATTGTTTGCCATCGCGAGGCGCACTGCGGCGTCGGCGGTCAGGGGATCGCGGAGTATCGCGGTCTTGGCAGCCGTGGCGGTGTCGGCCGAAGAAATTTTCGGCGCGATGGCGCGATCCACCGATTGCTGAACCGTCTGGTAGCCGGCGTCGCGCGAAACCCCCGAACAGGCGGCGAATGCGGCGATAGTTGCCAACGCGAGACCCCTCCAATGCGACCTCGACCTCAATACGTGCATGCCTCGGTATCGCAAGAGGGGTGCCTGCCGCATCGCGCCGCTAAGCTCCACGTACACTACGACTTATGAAGTACGTGCGGCGCGAAATTCCCGCCACCTGTACAATATTGTCCAAACTTGTAGAAAGGCGCGATATGCCGGGTGGTCTCAGACCTTCACACCCCGAAGCCGGAGCGCATTACCGATGACCGACACCGAGGAGAGGCTCATCGCCGCCGCCGCGAAGACCGGGCTCAGCAAGATTCCAAAGACGGGAAACAAGGCACCGGCGGCGATCGGAACTCCCGCGGCGTTGTAGATGAAGGCAAAGAAGAGGTTCTGTTTGATGTTGGCGATGGTCGCGCGGCTCAAGCGCTGCGCGCGGGCAATACCGCGCAAATCGCCTTTCACCAAGGTGACGCCGGCGCTCTCCATGGCGACGTCGGTGCCCGTTCCCATGGCGATGCCGACGTTGGCCTGCGCCAGCGCCGGCGCGTCGTTCACGCCGTCGCCCGCCATGGCGACGACGCGGCCTTCCGCTTGCAGCCGTCGCACCGTTTCGGCTTTCTCTTGCGGCAGCACCTCGGCGATCACCTCACGCAGCCCGAGTGAGCTCGCCACTGCATTCGCCGTCGCTGCGCTGTCACCCGTGAGAACGACGATCCGCATGCCGCTGGATTGCAGCTCGCGGATCGCGTCGGCGGTCGTCGTCTTGATCGGATCCGCAACGCCCAGAAAGCCGGCAACGCGCCCGTCGACGGCAACGAATATGACCGTCTGCCCTTCTGACCGCAGTTTTTCAACGCGATCGGATACGTCGGAGATGTTGATACCGATTGCTTCTATTAGCGCCGAGTTACCTAAGGCGACCTCGTGCCCATCGCTGCTTCCGCGCACACCTTGACCTGGAATCGAGGCAAAGTTCTGCGCCTCAGGAATCGCAAGGCCACGATCGTTCGCTTCACGCACGATCGCGGCGGCGAGGGGATGCTCGCTCCCGCGCTCGAGGCTCGCCGCCAGTCGCAAAAGCAGGTTTTCATCGATGCCGTTCGCGTTCACCGTCACCAGCTTGGGCTTTCCTTCCGTCAGCGTTCCCGTCTTGTCGATCACCAGCGTGTCG
>JAICFA010000346.1 GCA_025923935.1 Candidatus Krumholzibacteriia bacterium | reverse complement strand
GGCGTTGTCGAAGATCTCGCGCCGGCACACCATGTGCGGCTCGGGCTCGTCGCGCGACGAGAGATCGATGGCGACCTCGCTTCCATTCGGCGCGGAAAGCACGGCACGGCCGATGGGCTCGTGGGCGGCACCTTCCACGCGGTGCAAGATGCCGAGCTCGCGCAGGTGCGAAAGGCTCTTCCGAGCTACCGCGTCGCCACAAATCTTGTCGCGGGGAAAGGTGCGCTTGTCGATAAGCGCCACACCCAGGCCGTGGCGTGCGGCGTACAGGGCCGTGGCCGCCCCGGCGGGTCCGGCGCCCACCACGGCGACGTCGAACACGCGGCTAGGCACCGCGCATCGCCGCCAGTCGGGCGCCGGCGACGATCAAAAGGCCACCACCGACGCGCTCGAGGGTCCCGCCGAAACGGCTGCCCCGCACCCATCGCCGGGCCCGGTGGCACGCACCGACATAGACCGACAACACGCCAAGCTCGATCAAGATGGAGCTCACCGCGAGAATGGCGATCTGCTGCAGCACGGGACCGTCGGGGTTGATAAATTGCGGGAGCAGTGCGGTGAAGAACACGATCGCTTTGGGGTTCGCGATCTGAACCACGAAGCCGTTCCAAAACGAATTGCGCGCGGCCGGCGCCGGTCCCGAATTCGCCGCAACTGGAGCGTGCGACGCGCGCGCGAGCAGCATGCGAATGCCGAGATAAACCAAGTACGCGGCACCCACCCACTTGATCACCACGAACACGGTGCGCGAGGCCAGCAGCACCGCGCCCAGTCCGGTCGCGGACAGCGCAAAGTATGCCGCGTTGGCGGCGAGAATGCCGAGGCTCGCGTGAAATCCCGGCTGGGTCCCGCGCGACAGCGCCGTGGATACGACGCACAACACCGCTGGCCCCGGGACGAAGGAGAGCACGGCCTCGGTGGCGCAAAACAATAACCACGTCTCGAGCGTCATAACGACACTGTAGCATAGCGGGCGAAAAAGCAGACAGCCCGGGCGATTGGCCCGGGCTGTCGGCGAGGACGTTGCGTTTCCTCTATCGAAAGAGCTATGCCACGACGGGGTCCGGGCCATATTGGTTTTGCCCGGAGACTCCCTTCGCGAACAAGAGCACGAGAGACAGATAGATGCTGTACATGGGCACGAACAAGAGCCACGCGTGCCTTCCCGGCTTGCCGAGATCGTGCAGGCGTCGAACCACCAGGAAGGCATTTACGATGCCGCCCGCGACCAGTGTCGTCACAAACAGCAGCATGCCGGTGGTCTTGATGGCGGTATCGTCGTTCGCACTCATCAATCCGCCGACATAGAACCACCCGAACGTCAGCAGGTAAACCGCGACCGAAGAAAAGAAGTATTCGCGACGGCTGATGCGGCCGCGTGCGTTGAACCACTTGGGCATCATGGGACGCTCCTTTCCGATCGCGCAAAAAAAGCCGTGCGATCGACGCGTTCTCGCGCGGCGCGCACCCCGCAAGCCGGCGCACCTGACAGTGGCGCCGTAACTCCCCACGAAACACAAATGCGTTCGCCGGGGTGCACGACCGCCGCGCAGTTCGGGAGAACGTTCTACCAGGGTTAACGGCAAGAACCGGACCGGATGGAGGGTGGCGGCCCAGGAGGGTCGATTGGGGAGCGTGAGGGAGCGAGCTATCTGCTAAGTCCGGCGCAATTTACGGCTGGCCGGTGGGCGCGGCGACTAGACGTAGCGGCGCTTGGATGACCGGCGCATGCCCTGCCGGAAGCGGCTCATGCGGTCTTTTTCGGGTGCACCGGTGCGGCCCACGCCGTGGTCGAAATCCTTATAGCGGCGCCGCTCGAGCTTGGTACCGATGTGCTGCTCGATGCGGTCCAGAAATTCCTCTTCGTCGAACGCTACAAAGGTCACGGCGTCGCCGGTCGCTTCGGCACGACCGGTGCGGCCGATGCGGTGGATGTAGTCTTCGGCGTTGCGCGGCACGTCGTAGTTCACGACGTGCGAGATGCCGTCGATGTCGAGGCCGCGCGCCGCGATGTCGGTGGCAATCAGCACGCGATGTTCGCCGTTCTTGAAGCCGTCGAGTGCATCGCGCCGTTCCTTCTGGGAGAGGTTGGAATGCAACTGCGCGGCATCGACATTATGGTGGAGCAATCGACGGGTGACGAACTCGGCGTTGTCCTTGGTGCCGCAGAACACCAGCACCATGTCCCAGCCGTCATTTTCGAGAATGGTGCGCAGCAGATCGAGTTTGCGATCGCGCGCCACCGGGAAGATGTACTGCGTCACCGTGTCGGTGGGCGTCTTCTGCTCGCCCACCTCGATGATGACGGCGTCTTTCTGTACGCGTTCGGCCAGGCGCTTCACTTCCGATGAGAGTGTGGCCGAGAAGAGCAAGGTCTGGCGGTTCTCTGGAACCTTGGCCATGATCTTGCGCACGTCCTGGATGAACCCCATGTCGAACATGCGATCGACTTCGTCGAGCACGAAGAACTCGACGTGGCGCAGATCGATGGTGTGGCGGTTCATGTGATCGAGCAGGCGGCCCGGCGTGGCGATGACGATGTCGACGCCGTTGTGGAGTTTCTTCAACTGGCGGTCGATGCGCACGCCGCCGTAGACCGCGAGAAAGCGAAGGTCGAGATACTTCCCGTACGCGCGAAACGACTCCTCGTTCTGGACGCACAGCTCGCGCGTGGGTGTGAGAATGAGCGCGCGCACTTCGCGCCGGGGAACCGACTGCGCCGGCCGATGCGCGTGCAGCGGGGCGCGACCGCGGCGGCGACGACGCCTCGATCGAGCCGCGAAATTCTCGCCTTCGGCGGGCGCTGCGTCTTCCTGCGCGTCGTCGGGCTCGACCGCCTGGGCGGACG
>JAICFA010000345.1 GCA_025923935.1 Candidatus Krumholzibacteriia bacterium | reverse complement strand
GTGGCGCAGCGAAAGATCGCGGAGCAAGGTTGGGCGGACCGCATTACGCTGCGCGCCGGCGACGCGCTGCGACTCCCTTTCGAGGATGAGTCCTTCGACATCGTCACCATCGCCTTCGGGCTGCGCAATCTGCCCGACTACCAGCGCGGCGTGAACGAGATGGCGCGCGTCCTCAAGCCGCGCGGCCGGGCCGTCATCCTCGAGTTTTTGCCGCCGCGCGGAGTGGCACTCCTCGCCTATCGCGTTTATCTGTCGACCATCCTTCCTCTAACCGGCCGACTCATCTCGGGCTCGCCCGAGGCGTATCGCTACCTGTCCTCGTCGGTGCGCCAATTCATCGCGGGCGAGGAGATTCATTCTTTGATGAGGAATGCCGGTCTCTCTCTGCTTGTCTCTCGCCGTCTCACCGGCGGCATCGCGGGATTGTATCGCGGCGTGAAGTCGTGATAGCGTGACGCCGCGCGCGTTTCCATGAATCGATCACAGCCCAAAACCAAGGTGCTCTTCGTGTGCATCGGCAACATGTGCCGTTCGCCCATGGCGGAGGGCTTCGCGCTCAAGTATGGCGGCGACATCCTCGAGGTTTATAGCGCCGGAACTCACGCGACCGGTACCGTCAGCGAGGACTCGATCGAGATCATGCGCGAGCTCAAGATCGACATCTCCAAGATGACATCCGACGGACTCGACGCGGTCCCAGTGGAGGAAATGGACATCGTCGTCTCGATGGCGCCGGTGCGCGCGCGCGACATGGTACCGCGCGGCTTCCGCGGCAAGACCATCGATTGGAAGGTGGAAGACCCGGTGGGCAAGTCGCTGGCCGTGTTTCGCCGCTCGCGCGACCAACTCAACGTGTTGGTGCAGCAATTGGTCGATACCATTCGCCGCGAGCGTGAGCGCTCCGCGTAGCGATGCACTCGCTCGACGCCATTTTCAAGCCGCGCTCCATCGCCGTGGTGGGTGCGACCCCGCGCCCCGGCAGCATCGGCCGCGAGATTCTCAATAATCTGTTTGGGAACGAGTTCAACGGGAAGATCTTCCCGGTCAATCCCAAGTACGAGTTCATTCACAGCACCAAGTCGTACCCCACGGTGACCAGCATTCCCGACGCGGTGGACCTCGCCGTGATCGTGGTGCCGGCGGCCCACGTCCTCGGCGTGGTGCAAGACTGCGCGCGCAAGGGCGTCAAGGGGCTGGTCATCATCACCGCCGGCTTTCGCGAGATCGGACCGGAAGGGGCGAAGCTGGAGGACGCCATTATCGACGTCGCGCAACAGCACGGCATGCGCATGATCGGCCCCAACTGCATGGGTGTGATCGACGCGACACCGGGCGTGCGCATGAATGCGACCTTTTCTCCCGGCGTTCCGCCCACCGGCACGGTGGCGTTCATGACGCAAAGCGGCGCACTGGGTGTTGCGATCTTGCTCGCCGTCGAAAAACTGGGGCTCGGCTTCTCCTACTTTGCCAGCGTGGGTAACAAGGCTGACGTTGGAGCCATGGATTTGCTCGAGTATTGGGAAAACGATCCCCACACCCACTTGATCGCCATGTATCTCGAATCGTTCGGCGACCCGCGCCGCTTCACCGAGATGTCGAAGCGCATTTCCAAGACCAAGCCGATCGTGGTGGTGAAATCGGGGACGTCGGCGGCGGGCGCGCGCGCGGCGTCCTCGCACACCGGTTCGCTGGCCGGCGTCGAGGCGGCGTCGGAAGCACTCTTGCGCCAATGCGGTGTGAACCGCGTGTCGAGCATCGAGGAGATGATCCACGTCGTGGCCGGCTTCGTGGGTGCACCCATCCCGTCGGGCAATCGCCTGTGCATCGTCACTAACGCCGGCGGGCCCGCCATCATGGCGGCGGATGCCGCGGACGGCCACGGCCTGCAGATGGCCGTGCTCGCCGACACGACCCGCAACGCCATGCGCGACGTCCTCCCGCGCGAAGCCAGCGTCGAGAATCCTGTCGACATGATTGCCAGTGCCGGCCCGGAGCAATACGAGCGCGTGCTCGAGTTGGCGCTCAAGGACGATGCCGTCGATGTTGCCATCGCCATTTTTGTTCCGCCGCTCATGATCGAGCCGCTGGAAGTGATCCGGCGCATCACGCGGGTGGCGCGCGCGCATGCGAAAGCGGTCTACGTAGTATTGATGGCGGAAGAAAGCTATTACCAACGCATTCCGCGCGAAGTCGCGGACGCCGTACCGATCTTTCGTTTTCCCGAAGACGCGGTCAAGGTGGCCGACCACACCAATCGTTACCGTCTGTGGCGCGAACGGCCGGCGGGATCGGTGCGCACGTACGACGCCGATCGCACCCGTGCGCGCTCCATCGTGGAGGCGAAGCGAAACGCGGGGGGCGGCTACCTGTCGCCCGGCGATACCTACGCCATTCTGCAGGCGTACGGCTTTCCCACCGTTCGTCAGGCAGTGGTCGCACTCGACGGCGACTTGCGCGCCGCCGCCCAAGCGATGCAATACCCCCTCGTGCTCAAGGTAGTCGGCGAGAAGATCGTGCATAAATCCGACGTCGGCGGAGTCGTGCTCAACATTACCGATGTCACGGCACTTCTCACCGCGCGCGACGCCATGCGCGAGTCGTTGCGCAAAGCCGGTGTCTTGCAACACGCGACCGGTTTGTTGGTGCAGGAGATGGTACGCGACGGCGACGGCAAAGAAGTGATCCTCGGTGTCGCGCAAGACCCGAAGTTCGGCCCGCTCCTCATATACGGAATGGGCGGCCGTTACGTCGAGATCCTGCGCGACGTCGCTTTCCGGGTTCTGCCTGTGACCGACATCGACGCGAGTGAGATGGTGCGCAGCATTCGCTCGTTCCCCTTGTTGGAAGGGGTGCGCGGCGAG
>JAICFA010000344.1 GCA_025923935.1 Candidatus Krumholzibacteriia bacterium | reverse complement strand
CGGCAGCGCTTCGGGCCGTTCGGGGGACGCCAGGGTATCGCCGACGTGCACGTCCTCGATCCCCGCGATGGAAACGATATCGCCAGCGAGTGCGGACTCCACTTCGGAGCGCTTCAAGCCGGTGTAGCGGAGAATCCGCGTCACCTTGGAGCGAGCGGTGGTGCCGTCGCGCTTGATGAGGATTACGGGATCACCGAGCTTGACCGACCCGTGATAAATGCGGCCGCTGCCGATACGACCCACGTAGGAATCGTAGTCGAGCATGGTGACGAGCATCTGAAAGGGGTGGTCGACTTCCGCGACGGGTGGCAGCACGCGATGGACGATGGTTTCGAGCAGCGCCTTCATATCGGTGGCGGGCTCGTCCAAGTCCATCGTGGCCCAGCCGAGCTTGCCGGAGGCATACACGATGGGGAAGTCGAGCTGCTCGTCGGTCGCATTGAGCTCGCAAAAGAGATCGAACGTCAGGTCGGCGACTTCGTGCGGACGCGAGTGCGGACGATCGATCTTGTTGACCACGACGATGGGCTTCAAGTGCAGCTCGAGCGATTTCTTCAAGACGAACTTGGTCTGCGGCATGGGCCCGTCGAAGGCGTCCACCAGGAGCAGCACGCCGTCCACCATACGCAGGATGCGCTCCACCTCCGAGCCGAAGTCGGCATGGCCCGGTGTATCCACGATGTTAATGGTCAGGTCTTTGTAACGAATGGACGCGTTCTTGGAGAAAATGGTGATGCCTCGCTCCTTCTCCAGTGGATTGGAGTCGAGGATGGTCACCTCGCCCTCTTTGAAGGCGTGCGCCCCGGTCTGGCGCAGCAGCGCATCGACCAGGGTGGTCTTCCCGTGGTCGACGTGGGCAATGATGGCGATGTTGCGGACGTCTTTACGACGTTTCTGGTTCGGCATGGTGTTTGGTTGCGCTTCCTTGCGCGGGCGACGTAATATAGGCCAAACCCGGTTTGTCTGCAACCGTGTAATCACGTGGCAGGAAAGGCAGTGCCGCCGTATGGATAGTCCCAGGCTCGGTGTGTTTGCGTGGCTCTTGCTCGCACTCGTGCTCGCGGCCGCACCACTTCGGGCCGCGGATGATGCGGAGCCCGCCGCGGTCACGTTTCAAAACCGCACCATCGCGGTGCTGCGCGCGACCATTGGCTCGCTCTCGCCCGCGGACCGCGCCGCCGGCGCTGAGAAACGCCTTCACGACACACCGGCGACCGATTTTCGCCGTCCCGTGACGGTGCTGCCATACGGCGAGTCGCGCGCGATTATCCTGGGCGAGCGCATGATCTTCGGGATTGCTCCTGACGACGTGGACACGAGTGCGGGGGAGACGGTGGATACCGCTGCAGCGAATGCTGCCGAAAACCTGCGCCTCGCGCTGGCGTCGTGGCTCGATCAACGCCGCCCGGAGATCGTGGTGCGCGGCGTTACCCGCGTGTTGATCGCGACCGCGCTGGCGCTGGTGCTCGCGTTTGTCCTGCGCTGGATTCGCCGTGGGTTGCTACGCGGCCTGCCGCTGCGTGCGGAACGACAGCTGCAAAAGCGCCACGTCACCATCTTCGGCCAGGACATCAAGGGCACAACGGTCAAGGCGTTGCGCATCGTCATCGACGGGCTCACGGTGATCGCCGGCCTGGTGCTGCTGTACACGTGGCTGGCCTTCTGCTTGCGACAGTTCCCCCTGACCGCGCCGTGGGGCGAAGGCTTGGGCGGTTTCCTGGTCGACACGCTGGGGATGATCGGTCTCGGCATTCTGCGCGGAATCCCGGAGATGTTGATCGTGGTGGTCATTCTTCTCGTTACCCGCTTCGTGGTGCGCCTCTTGGCGACGCTCTTCGACGCCGTCGAGCGCGGCAATGTGAAGATGCGCGGCGTCCATCCCGATACCGCCGACGCCACCCGCCGCATCGTCAGTGCGGTGGTGTGGGTATTCGGCATCGCGATGGCATACCCATTCATTCCCGGCTCCGACAGCGAGGCATTCAAAGGATTGAGCGTGTTGATCGGTATCATGATCTCGTTGGGCTCGTCGGGAGTCATCAATCAAGCCATGAGCGGCATGGTGGTGGTGTTCTCGCGTGCGCTCAAAGCGGGCGAATACGTGTCGGTGGGCGAGTACGAAGGCACCGTGACCGAAGTCGGCGCCTTGTCGACCAAGCTCCGCACCAAGCGCAACGAAGAGATCAACATTCCCAACGCCATGCTGGTGTCCAGCACTACCAAGAATTACTCGCGCTTGGCGGTCGACCACGGCATCGTTCTGTTCGCATCGGTTGGTATCGGGTACGCCGCGCCGTGGCGCGTGGTGCATCGCCTGCTGGTCGAAGCGGCGCTGCGCACGCCCGGATTGAAACGCGAGCCGTCACCCTTCGTGCGGCAAAGTGCGTTGTCGACCTTTTGCGTCGAGTACACGGTCAATGCGTTCCTCGAGCGTCCCGAGCAGCGGTTGGAAGTTTTGTCGAATTTGCACGCCAACATCCAGGATGCGTTCAACGACGCCGGCATCCAGATCATGACGCCAGCGTTCGAGAGCCAGCCGTCCGAGCTCATGGTCATTCCGCGCTCGCGCTGGGACAA
The DNA here is from genome assembly GCA_025923935.1 of Candidatus Krumholzibacteriia bacterium. Taxonomy (GTDB): domain Bacteria; phylum Krumholzibacteriota; class Krumholzibacteriia; order WVZY01; family JAKEHA01; genus JAKEHA01. The sequence continues at coordinate 301 of JAICFA010000344.1, read as the reverse complement.
CCCGCCGGGCACCTCACCTCAGGAAGGAAACGCACGATGAAATCGATAACGCGCGTCGCGCTCTGGACATTGTTTGCCGCCGCCGTCGGCGCGTGCGGCAACACGCAGGTGCTCGACTCCTGGCAGGACCCCGACCTCAAGCCGGCGAATTTCAATCGCATCGTGGTGGTCGGTTTGAGCGGCGACGAAATCACGCGCCGCCTCTTCGAGGATACGTTCGCCAAAGAGCTGAAGGAGCGTGGCAACGACGCCATCGCCGGTCATACCTTCTTGCCCAAGAACGCGCAGGCCAACCCCGACT
>JAICFA010000343.1 GCA_025923935.1 Candidatus Krumholzibacteriia bacterium | reverse complement strand
GGGTGGTGGATGTGGCAGGGACGTAACCGGGGCGAATCGGACGCGGCACAGACGCAGACCACGTCGCGTCCCATGAGCTTGCCCATCGACACCATTCCGACGCAAACGCCCGACACCGCGCGCGCGGCGGGGCCAGTCGACACCTTCGCGGCCAAACCGGTGGTACCGGTGGAGCCGGCACCCACCGGCCCCGCGTCGACCGGGTTCGTCCGTCCCGACGACACCGGCGGCCGCACCGGCGGCAAAGCCCTCGTCGACCCCGCCGACATTCTCGTCATGGCCGACCTCGCATCGCGCTGGAACGGCTGGTACGCGATCCACATCAGCTCGTTCCAAGAGTCGGTGCGCGCGCGCGAAGAAGTTTCCTTCCTGCAAAGCCGCGAATTTCCCGTCTTCATCGTGTTTCTCGACCTCGGCGCTAAGGGCAAGTGGTACCGCGTTTACGCCGGCCCCTTCGAGACCCGCGAGGAGGCGCGCGATGTCAAAAAAAACCTAGACGCCATTCCACAGGTACGTTTTACTCGCATCACCATGATACCGGAGTAACGGTTTCGCCGCGTGGCGACGCCGAAATCGCTCCGCGGGAGAAATCGCGTGCATCTGCGTAAAATCGAAATTTCCGGCTTCAAGTCGTTCATGTCGCCCATCGAGCTCGACTTCTCGGGCGGGGTGACGGCCATCATCGGCCCCAACGGCTGCGGCAAGTCCAACGTGGTCGATTCCATTCGCTGGGTGCTGGGCGAGCAGCGCACGCGCATGCTGCGCAATACCAAGATGGAGAACGTGCTGTTCAACGGCACGCGCCTGCGCAAACCCTTGGGCATGGGCGAAGTGTTCATGACCATCGAGAACGACGACCACGCCCTCAACGTCGAATACAAGACCGTCAAGATCGGGCGCCGGCTGTACCGCAGCGGTGTCAGCGAGTATTTGGTGAACGGCCAACCCGTGCGCCTGAAGGACGTGCGCGGTCTGTTGGTCGACACCGGCCTGGGCAACAGCGCCTACGCCATCATCGAGCGCGACATGATCGAGAAGGTGCTCTCGGAAAAAGAAGACGAGAAGCGCCACCTCCTGGAAGAAGCCGCCGGTGTCATGCGCTACCGCATCCAGCGCGAAGAAGCGGAGCGCAAGATCAAGGCCACCGAGCAAGATCTCTTGCGCCTGGTCGACATCTTGAACGAGCTCGACAAGGAGCTGCGCTCCCTCAAGTACCAAATGGGGAAGGCGCGCCGCTACCAAGCGTTGAAAGAGCAGGCCGACGTGATGGAGATCGCACTGCTCAAAGCCACACTGTTCGAATTGGTGGAGAAGCAGGCGGCACTGCAGGGCGAGCGCGAGTCGCACGAGAACGTGCGCCTGGTGGGCGATAACGAGATCTCGATCGCCGAGAACCGGCTGCAAACACTACGCGTGGAAGCGGCCGAGCACGAAAAGGCGCTGCAAGAGCTGCACGAGTCCCGTTTCGCGGTGAGCCAGTCGCTGCAGCAGCACGACGAGCGCATCGCCGTGCACGGCGAGCGCATCAGTGCCAACCGCGCGCGCATCGAGGAAGATGCGGCGGAAGCGGAGGGCGCGCGCACGCGCGCTGTCGGGGTTGCGGCCGAGCTGGAGGAAGCGCGCGCCGCGGCGGAAACGCAGCGCGTGGTGCTGGAGTCGGCGCGCACCGAGTTGGCCGATCGCGAGCGCGAGCTGCGCGAGTCCAACCAGGCGCTGGAAGAAGCGCGCGACGCACTGCGCCGGCGCAAGCAGCTAGCACTCGACTTGTTGCGCGAACAGGCCCGGGAGACCGGTGCCCTCGAGCACATCGAAGCCACACTCACCGACCTGGCGCGCCGCCAAGACACCATCGAGACCCAGCTCGACGACCTCTCCACCGAGGAATCGTCGCGGGTAGAGGAATTGTCGGGCATCGAAGCGCGCGTGGGCGCACAGCTCGCCGTGCTGGCCGCAAAGCAGGCCACGCTGGCGCGCTTGTCGGAGTCCATCGACCGCGCCGCACGCGAGATCGCGGCGTGCGACGAGGAGCTTTCGGATGCCAGCCGCGCGCTCGCCAAGCTCGCCGAGAAGCGCGATTTCTTGCACAAAATTCACGACGAGCACACGCGCACGGCGGAGGAGCTGCGCCGCCACGGTGCGTTGTCCGGTGTCCTCTCCGATTTGGTTAAAGTAGAGAAGCGCTACCGCAAGTGCTTCGAAGCGTGCCTGGCACCCATCCTCAAGAGCGTGGTTGCGGGGTCGCGGCGCGACGCCATCGAATGGCTGACGTCGTACCGTCGCGGCGACGCGGGCCGCGTGCAGATTCTGTTTCCGGACGAGTTCGTCACCGCCGGGCCGGCACCCCAGGGTGCGGGTATCATCGGCACTGCCGACGCGCTGGTCGATTGCGACCCCGCCATCTCCACCTTGTTGGTGGCGTATCTCGAAGGCGTCGTCGTGGTCGAGGACGTCGACACCGCGCTGTTGTTGATGGAGCAGGGTGCCGCCAAGCGTGTCGCCACGCTCGACGGTGTGTTCTTCGACGGACCGGGGCGCGTGGTCGTGGCCGGCCAGGACGACATCGACGCCACGGTATTGGACGTGTCGAGCAAGCTCGCCGAGCTCGACCGCTCGCTCGCGGACGCCCAGACGCGCGAAACCTCGCTCCAGTCGCGTCGCGCCTCCTTGGTGGAAGAGCGCGACAACGCACAGCAGGAGGTCGGCAGCATTCGTGCGGCACTCGCGGCCGACGAACAGGTGCTGGACGGACTCGTCGCCAGCCGGCGCGAGAGCGAGCTGCACCTGGTGCGCGTCAAAGAGAAGATCACGGCACTCGAGCGCGGCATCTCGGAGACGCGCGACGCCATTCTCTCGCTCAAGCCGCGTTTCGACTCCGCGCGCCG
>JAICFA010000342.1 GCA_025923935.1 Candidatus Krumholzibacteriia bacterium | reverse complement strand
GCGTACCGACACGGCCGCGCTGAACGAGCTGGCCCGCCAACTCGAGGTCAACCGGCAGGCGAAGCAGCCACCGCGCTACTTCGAGCTGTTGAACTCGACTGAACCCGCCCAGCAAGCGCTCAATCGAACCGAGGGCGTTCACCTCGCGTACCTGCGCGAGACCGGTGCGCCGGCGTACTTCACGACCGAGAACTTGAACGCCGCGCTGACCATTCGCACCTACGACGTGTGGCCCAGCGGTATCGGCAACGGCTTCTACGGCCTCAGCGGGTCGACGACGGCCGTCGGCGAGCTCGCGATTTGGGACGGCGGTCTGGTTCGCGCGACCCACGTCGAGTTCGGCGGGCGCGTCACTCTCGGCAATCCGGGGTCACCCTACGGACACATCTTTCACGCGACGCACGTGGCCGGGACCATGGTCGCGGGCGGGGTCAACGTGAGCGCGCGCGGCGGATCGTACGCCGCACCGCTGCGCTCGTACGACTGGGACAACGACGCCTCCGAGATGGCCGCTGCCGCCGGGGCCGGACTCCATATTTCGAACCACTCCTATGGATTCATCACCGGTTGGTACAACAGCGGCTCGTGGTATTGGTTCGGCGATCGCAACGTCAGCAACACGCAAGATTACGGATTCGGGTTTTACGACGGCAGTGCTGAAGAGTACGACCAAATTGCGTATAACGCGCCGTACTACTTGATTTGTGTCGCAGCCGGCAACGAGCGTGACGACTTCGGCCCGGGGGCCACCACGCACTTCCATTTGGACTTCGACAACCAGACGTGGATCTCCGCGACCGACGCGCACCCCAGCGACGCGCAGAAGGGCGGCTACGACACCGTGAGCTGGTTCAGCAATGCGAAGAACATCCTCTGTGTGGGTGCGTGCAACGACATCGCGTCCGGCTACACCAATCCGGCCAGCGTCGTCTTGACCGCCTTTACCAGCTGGGGGCCCACCGACGACGGACGCATCAAGCCGGATGTCGTCGCCAACGGGATGTCGTTGTTCTCGTCCACCAACACCGCCGACAACGCCTACGTTAGCGCGTCGGGCACGTCGATGGCGACGCCCAACGCGTCGGGTTCGATCAACCTGATCGCGCAAGATTATGAAACGCAAAAGGGGACGTCGCCCTGGTCGTCGACGTTGAAAGCACTCGTTATCAATGCCGCGGACGAAGCCGGTGCCGCGGACGGTCCCGACTACGCGAACGGATGGGGCCTCATGAACGTGCACCGCATGGCCGACATCGTGCGCGCTGCGCCGAATGGCGACCTCGGTGTGCTCGAAGCGACACTCAACAACGGCGAGACCGATACCTACTGGTTCGAAGCGTCGTCGCCGCAGGACATCCGCGTCACCATCGCATGGACCGACCCGGCCGGAAATCCGATCGCTCCCGCGGTGGACAACCCCACGCCGATGCTCGTCAACGACCTCGACCTGCGTGTCCAGCACGTGTTGACGGCGACCACCACGCTGCCGTGGCATTTGAACGTGGCGGCACCCTCGAACCCGGCGACGCACGCCGACAACACCGTCGACAACGTCGAGCAGGTCGACATCGACACCGCGCCTAGCGGCGTCTACAAGGTGACCGTCACCCACAAGGGTTCGCTGGATCCGGCGGGCGCGCAGAACTATTCGCTCGTCTACCGCGGCATGCACGAGTCGCAGGCCACACCGGTCGGCGCCAGCGTGCCCAAGTTCACCATGTCGGCGCCGTACCCGAGCCCCGTCACCGGAACCGCCACCATCGATTTCTCGATGGGCCAATCCGGCCGGGTTTCGATTGCGGTATACGACGTCGCCGGCCGCCGCGTGGCCTCGCTGCTCGATTCGAGCACGCACGCCGCGGGTCCGGGCTCGGTGATCTTCAACGCGCACAACGTTCCGTCCGGCGTCTACTTCGTGAAGATGCAGACGGCCTCGCAAACGCTCACCAAGAAGATCACGGTAGTGAAGTAAACGATTCGCGAGAATCGGCCAACGGGGCGGCGCGCATGCGTCGCCCCGTTTGTTTTTAGCGGCGGAGGAACAGCTTGGCGTAGGTGAGCGGCGAAAGCAGATCGCGTTTGCGCGCGATCGCACCGCGCGCGGCGGTCATCGATTGCAGCCACGTCAGGACGTCGGGACGCGCCGCGGCGCGGCCGACCACGAAGTTCAGCAGTCCACGACTGCGCGCCAGCGTGCGCAGCTTGTAATGGAGCGATATCTCTCCCTCGTCGATCGCCTTCCATAGTCGCTGCGAATACGTGGGCAACGAATTCTCGGCGATGACCTGGGCCGCGACCTTCGCGGAGTCGAGAGCGTTGCCGATGCCTTCGCCCGAAAACGGATCGACCAACCCTGCGGCATCGCCAACCAGTAGGAAGCCGTCGCCCGCAACTGTGCGCGAGGTGTCTGGGGTCGGGAGATTCCAACCGTGCACCTCTCCGAGTCGTTCGGTGTGCTGGAAGCGTTCGCGCAGTCGCGGCGATGCCAGCACCGATTCGTGCACATCGCGTAGCTTGGCGTGGCGGCGCTTGAGATCGAGGTGGACGAGACCCAGGCCGACGTTGGTGATGCCGTCGCCGGTGGGGAAGAACCACAAGAAGCCGGGCAGGGTTTCGTCGAAGTAGTGCACTTCGACGGTACCGGGTGCGACGTCGAGTCCACGATAATAGCCGCGCGTCGCGACGAACCACCGCGACGAATCGTGCTTGTAGAATCCCAACCGCCGCGCCACCACCGAATCGAATCCGTCCGCGCCCACCACTACCCGCGCGCGCAGCTCGCCGCCATCCTGCAGCGTCACGCCGGCGACGCGCCCATTGGTGCGCAAGAGGTCGGTAACCGCGTTGCCTTCGATGACGGTGCAGTGCGAGCGCGCCGCTTCGACCAGGGC
>JAICFA010000341.1 GCA_025923935.1 Candidatus Krumholzibacteriia bacterium | reverse complement strand
GGGGCGGGCGCCCAAACCAACGTCTATGGCACGTTCTACCCCAACATTGGCCGCTTGCGCGGCGTTCGCCACTCCATCACGCCGGCGATCAACTATTCCTTCACGCCCGCGCAGGACGGGGAGATACGGCGCCAGTCGGTGAGCTTGAGCCTGAGCCAAGCACTCGACCTGAAACTTGCGAACGTTGCCAGTGACACCACCGCAAAGACCGATGTTGGCACACGTACCACCGAACCGGCTGAGCCCCAGCGGCTCTCCGGCGTGGTCACGTGGTCGCTGAGGACCTCGTACCAGCCCGACACACCCAGCGAACGGGCCTGGACCGCGATCGGGAGCTCAATCAACTTCAACCTGTTGGGCACCGACATCTCGGTGAACAACACCATCGACCCGTACAATTTCGACGTGCTTAACACCAGTGCCACCTCCGCGATACGGATTCGCGGCACTCATCCATTCGGCACCTCTTCGAAAGTGGAAGTGCGCGAGCTCAATGTGACGGCTGCGCGAGACACCACCAAGACGGACGCCAAAGCGCGCGACAAGGAATTCGAAGAGGGTGGGGTGGAGATCCGCCAGCTCGACCAGTACGGCCAAGAGCGCGGCGCGGAGGGGAACGAACTGCAGCTGGAAGAAGGCCGCCAGCCGTGGAACATCGTACTGGGGTTGACCTATTCGACCAGTGCCAACGGCGACACGCGCTCGACCTTGCGCATCGGCTGGGACGTGCAGCTCACCGACAACTGGCGCATCGACTACAACACCATCTACGACGTGGAAGGGCGATCGCGGTCGGGGCAGTACATCGGCGTCACGCGCGACTTGCACTGCTGGCAGATCGGATTCTCGCGCCAGCAGCTGGGCGACGAGTGGGAATATTACTTTCGCATCGCCCTCAAGGCGCACCCCGAACTTTACGGAGAATCGGGCGAACGCGGGGTTGGGACCGGTGTTATGGGGCAATTCTAGGGTAGTCGCGAACCTCGAAATCCGGCCATCCACCGAAAACCGCGTCGGCAAGCCACGAATGGCCGAATATGTGTTGACACGTTTTTTTTGCCGTCGATAGAGTGCGCGTGAGACCGGGAAGGAGGTGACCAATGAACAAGACCGAATTGATCGAGCGCGTAGCTCAGAAGACGGGGCTCACGATGAAAGATGCCAAGAACGTCGTCGACGCGATTTTCAGCACTCAGCCCAAGAACGGCATCATCGCCAACGAGCTCAAGTCGGGTCGCAAGGTTCAGATTACCGGTTTCGGGACATTCCAGATCCGCAAGCGCAAGAAGCGCGAAGGGCGGAACCCGCAAACCGGCGCGACCATCGAGATTCCAGCGACCAAGTTCCCAGCCTTCTCCGCGGGGCGTGCACTGAAGGACCGCGTTAAGGTTTAAGGGACCTAGCAGTTAACACTGCTCGGCAGGCGGAGCGCGAGACGCGCCCCGCCTGCTTTTTTGTTTTCTGGTGTATATTGAGAGCCACCATGCGCCTTCCTATCGGCATCACCCTCCTCGTCGCCGGGCTGGCACTCGTCGGGGCGGCCCAAGCCCCGTCGCCGCAGGATGCCGCCACCTCGACCCCGGAGCCGGTCCAGACCGCTCCCTGGCCCGCCGACCTGCGCCTCCTTTACGAGAGCGACACCCGCGCCTACTACCGTCCGTGCGGTTGTAACGCCAACTCCGCCGGTGGCTTGCCCCGCCGGGCGGCGCTATTCGCCGACGTGCGGGCGGAGAAAACGCCCGTCTTGGTGTGCACCGCGGGCGATTTCTACGGTACCGCCGACGTCTTCAACGAATCCAAGTCGCGCTTCGTGGCGCGCATGATGGGGGAGCTGGGATACGACGCCATCGGGGTGGGCGAGATGGATTTGAATTTTGGCCTTCCCACGCTCGTGGCCGACGCGCGCGACCACGATCTTCCCATGGTGTGCGCGAACCTCGTGGCCAAGGAGCGCATGAAAACCACCGGCCCGGCCGCTGCCACCGCCGACCGCTTGGGAACGGTGTTCGCGCCCTATCGCATCGTGACCAAGGCGGGATCCCGGGTGGGTTTCGTGGCACTGATCTCGCCGGCGGTGCGCGAACAGCCCACCGACGACAAGGCGGCTAGCAAAGACGCACCGACCTTCGAGATCAAGGACCCGCTCGAGGTGGCGAAGACCGTCGTCCCCGAGCTGCGCGCGGCGTGCGACATTTTGGTCGTCCTGGCGCACATGGGTGAAGACGAAGCGACCGCGCTGGTGACCGCGGTGCCGGGCATCGACCTGGTGATATTGGGACACGACCCGCAAGGGCGCTCCCTCACGCCCAAGAAGATCGGGACCACCACCGTGCTGCGCGCGACGTCGCAGGGTCAGAACATCGGCGAACTGAGTATCAAGCTCGGCCCCGACCGTCATATCAGCGAATCGTTCAACCGGCTGCACCTTATGGACGCGTCGTACCGCGACGACGCCGTCATGGCCAAGCGCCTGGAAGTGTTCGACGAGGAGAACCGCAAGCTGCAGAAGGAGCTCTTCGCCAAGCAGCAGGTGCGCGGAGACACGCCCGAGGCATCACACGGTCGCTATCTCGGCGTGGGCGCGTGTCAATCCTGCCACGCCGAGGCGTTCGAGGTGTACGCGCACACGCGCCATGCGCACGCGTACGCGACCCTGGCCGCGCAATTCGTGCACCGCGACACCAATTGTGTGGGCTGTCACGTGACCGGTTACGGCGAGGCCGGCGGCTTCGAAGGCGTGCGCCAGCGCGGAGCGTCGGTCGACTTGATCGACGTGCAGTGCGAGGCCTGCCACGGCCCCGGCGTCAATCACGCGCGCGACGGCTCGTATCGCGCGACCGCGATCCAGAGCTGTACCAAGTGCCACACGCCCAACGATGACCCCGATTTCGATTTT
>JAICFA010000340.1 GCA_025923935.1 Candidatus Krumholzibacteriia bacterium | reverse complement strand
ACTGGTTCGCGTCGACGAGCGCTATCATCCGATGCTCAAATCGCGTGGGCTGTTGACGCGCGATCCGCGCATGAAGGAACGCAAGAAGTACGGTCTCGCGGGACGCCGCAAGCGATTCCAGTTCTCGAAGCGCTAGCCTCGATTTTTATAGCCACTGGGCAAAACCACTGGGCACGATGAGCGCCGGCAGCACGCGTGAGGAGCGCGGCGGGCCGGTAACGTCGCACACCGCGACCCAATCGAATCGTCTCGGTGCCCCGGTTGTGGCCGGGGTCGACGGTCGACGCGGTGGAGGATCAACCGAAACGAAAGGGGTCATTCATGGGTGAGCTCACCCTGCAAGAGCTGTTGGAAGCGGGCGTTCATTTCGGCCACCAGACCAAGCGCTGGAATCCGAAAATGAAGCCCTATCTTTTTGCCGAGAAAAACGGCATCCACATCATCGATCTCGAACAAACACTGTCGCTCTTGAACGGCGCGCGCGATGCCATTCGCGAAGTCGCGTCGGGCGGCAAGTCGGTGCTCTTCGTCGGCACCAAGCCGCAGGCCAAGCACGCGATCAAGGAAGAAGCCGAGCGCAGCAACATGCCGTACGTCACCGAGCGCTGGCTGGGCGGCACCTTGACCAACTTCAACACGGTGCGCCGCAGCTTGAACCGCCTGCAGTATCTGGAGAAGATGGAGCAGGATGGTACGATCGCGCAGTTCTCGAAGAAGGAAATCTCGGGCTTCGCGAAAGAGCGCGAGCGCATTTTGAAAACGCTCGGCGGCGTGCGCAACATGAGCGACCTGCCGGGCCTGGTGTTCATCGTCGACACCAAGAAAGAGCAGAACGCGGTGAACGAATCGCGCCGCCTGCGCATCCCCATCGTCGGCGTGGTGGACAGCAACGCCGATCCGGGCGAAGTCGACTACCCGGTTCCGGGCAACGACGACGCCATGCGCGCTATCGGCTTGTTTGCGCGCGTGGTGGCCGACGCCTGCATCGAGGGACGCTCGCGCTTCACCGAAGGCCGCGACGTTTCCAGCGGCGAAGGCGAATCGGCGGAGTCGGCGAAGTCGGTCGCATAGGCAACTACTATGGAGAGGGTAATGGAGATCAAATCGAATCTGGTCAAGGACCTGCGCGAGCGTACCGGCGCGGGAATGATGGATTGCAAGAAAGCACTCGAGGAGAGCGCGGGGGATATCGAAAAGGCGATCGAGTTCCTGCGCATCCGCGGCCTGTCCAAGGCGGCCAAGAAGGCAGGGCGCGAGACGTCCGAAGGCCTCGTGGTATCGTACATCCATCCGGGAAACCGCATCGGCGTGCTGCTCGAAGTCAACTGCGAGACCGACTTCGTCGCGCGCACGGACGACTTCCAGAATCTGGTGAAGAACCTCGCCATGCACATCGCCGCGGCGGCACCACTGGGTGTCACGCGCGACGACATTTCGGGCGACTTGATCGCCAAGGAAAAAGAAGTGTTCAAGGCGCAGGCGCTGGAAGAGGGCAAGCCGGCGGCGGTGGTGGACAAGATCGTCACCGGGCGCATGGACAAGTTCTTCGCCGAGTCCGCGCTGATGGACCAGATTTACGTCAAGGACAACGACAAGAAGGTCGCCGACCTCGTCAACGAAGCCATCGCCAAGCTGGGCGAAAACATCAAGGTCGCGCGCTTCGCGCGCTTCCAGCTGGGCCAGTAACCGTTCGGCAGGAGGTTTCGTTCTGAAGCCCTTGAGGTTCCAGAGAATCCTGCTCAAGTTCAGCGGCGAGATTCTCGCCGGCGACGAGGGCGGCGGCATCGATTTCGACCGGCTGGCCGACTACTGCAAGCAGATCGCCGACGTCAAAGCGCTCGGCACCGAGATCGGCATCGTCATCGGCGGCGGCAACATCCTCCGCGGCAGCAACTCCAGCCAGCACGGCATCGACCGCGTCACCGCCGACTACATGGGTATGTTGGCGACGGTGATCAATGCGCTCGCGTTCCAAAGTGCGCTCGAACGCAGCGGTGTGGACACGCGCGTGCTCACCGCCATCAAGATGGAGCAGCTGGCCGAGCCCTACATCAAGCGCCGCGCCATTCGCCATCTGGAGAAGGGGCGCGTCGTCATCTTCGCCGGCGGCACCGGCAACCCCTATTTTACCACCGACACCGCCGCGGCCCTGCGGGCCATCGAGATCGAGGCCGACGTCGTCATGAAGGGCACCAAGGTGGACGGCGTGTACGACGGCGACCCTATGAAGGACGCCGGTGCCAAGCGATTCGATTCCTTGGCCTACATCGAAGTGCTCAACCGCCGCTTGCGCGTCATGGACGCCACCGCCATCTCGCTCTGCATGGAGAACAAGCTGCCGATCGTGGTGTTCAAGCTGACGGGAGAGAACAATCTCTTGCGCGTGGTACGCGGCGAGCCGGTCGGCACCATCGTGTCGTAAGTGCGGTAGGAGGCTTTGTACATGTTGGACGAACAATACAAACGTACCGAAGACCACATGCACAAGACACTCGAGCTGTTGATGCACGAGCTCGGGGGGATTCGCACCGGCAAGGCGAGCCCGGCGATTCTGGAAAGCATCAAAGTCAACTACTACGGCCAGCAAGTGCCGATCAAGCAGGTGGCCAACATCGCGGTGCCGGACGCGCGCATGATCACCATCCAGCCGTGGGACCGCGGACTCATCGGCGAGATCGTGCACGCCATCCAGGCCTCCGAGTTGGGATTGAATCCGCAACCCGACGGCGGCACCATCCGGCTCCCGATACCCCAGCTCACCGAGGAGCGCCGTCGCGACCTGGTCAAGGTGGTCAAGCGTATCGGCGAGGATTCGAAAGTGGCGGTGCGCAACGTGCGCCGCGACACCAACGAGCGCATCAAGAAGCTCGAGAAAGAGCACGACATTTCCGAAGACGAGATGCGCAAGAAGACCGAGGCGATT
>JAICFA010000339.1 GCA_025923935.1 Candidatus Krumholzibacteriia bacterium | reverse complement strand
GGCGAGCGTTGGAACAAACCCGACTCCACCGGTGGCGAGTACACCGCCAACCCGGATTATGACGATGCGCGTAGCACCGTGACCCTAGGCGCGGGTGAATCGAAATCACTCACCATTCACTGCGCCTTCGACCCCGAGAAAGTCGTCGTCGATCCCGACGTACGCGTGTTGCAGTTGAAGCGCAAACACGCCTTCGCCGATCTTTAGTCACATTCGCTCGACACTATAGGGCGGTATCGGGTAGACTCCCGCCATCCCGCGAGAGGATGGCCGCCCTCTTCCAAGGACCACGCATCCGCGCGCACGGTCTCCCTCGCCCATCATTCCCACCGTTTGAGGGAGGAATCGTCATGAAGTCCGTGCGCCTTGTTGCAGCCGTCTTCGTTGCGGTGTCGTTCGTTGCGACCGCGACGGCTCACGCCCAGCCATCCAAGCCCAACATACTCGTCATCTTCGGCGACGATATCGGCTACTGGAACGTCAGCGCGTACAACCGCGGCATGATGGGGTATCGAACCCCCAACATCGACCGGATCGCGCGCGAGGGTGCGATCTTCACCGACCACTACGCGCAGCAGTCGTGCACGGCGGGCCGTGCGGCGTTTATCACTGGGCAGTCGTGTTTTCGCACCGGCTTGCTCAAAGTGGGTCTCCCGGGAGCGAAGGAAGGTCTTTCGGCAAAGGATCCCACGCTGGCGGATCTATTGAAGCCGCAGGGCTACGCCACCGGACAATTCGGTAAGAACCACCTCGGCGACCGCAACGAGTTCTTGCCGACCATGCACGGGTTCGACGAGTTCTTCGGGAATCTCTACCACCTCAATGCGGAGGAAGAGCCGGAGAACGTGGACTATCCCAAGAATCCCGAATTCCGCAAACAGTTCGGTCCGCGCGGTGTCCTGCGCTGCCGCGCAGCGGACAAGGACGACCGCACCGAAGACCCGCGCTTCGGGCGCGTCGGCAAGCAAACCATCGAAGACACCGGCCCGCTCACCAAGAAGCGCATGGAGACGGTCGACGAAGAATTTCTCGATGCGGCGCTCGATTTCATCGATCGCCAGCACCAAGCCGGCAAACCGTTCTTCTGCTGGTTCAACTCGACTCGCATGCACATCTACACGCACTTGAAGGCGGAGTCGCAGGGCAAGACGGGGTTCGGCCTCGTGGCCGACGGCATGACCGAGCTGGACGACATGGTCGGCCAGCTCTTGAAGAAGCTCGATGACCTGGGAATCGCCGACAACACCATCGTCGTATGGACGACCGACAACGGCGCGGAAGTATTCTCGTGGCCCGACGGTGGCACCACCCCGTTCAAGGGCGAGAAGAACACCAACTGGGAAGGCGGTTACCGCGTGCCGTGCGTCATGCGCTGGCCGGGTGTGATCAAGCCCGGTACTGAGATCAACGAGATTACGTCGCACGAGGACTTCGTTCCGACGCTCGTGGCCGCCGCAGGGGAACCCAACGTCACCCAAAAGTTGTTGTCCGGTTACAAGGCGGCGGGGAAGAGCTTCAAAGTGCACCTCGACGGCTACGATCAACGCGAGTTGCTAGCCGGAATCGGACCGTCGAAACGGCACGAGTACTTCTACTGGACCGACGACGGCAATCTCGCCGGGTTGCGCTACGAGCGCTGGAAGCTCGCGTTTCTCGAACAGCGTGCCGAGGGCCTCAACGTGTGGCAGGACCCACTCGTCCCCCTACGATTCCCCAAGCTGTTCGATGTGAAGGCCGATCCCTTCGAGCGCGCGCAGACCGACGCGGGCGACTACGACCGGTGGCGCGTCGAGCACGCGTTTGCCCTCGTTCCCGCCCAGGCGTTTGTGGCGAAGCACCTGGCGACCTATAAGGAGTTCCCGCCGCGCCAGAAGCCCGGCAGCTTCTCGTTGGAACAGGTGCTCGACAAGCTCCACGAGCCCGGCGGCGGTGCGAAGTAGAAAGGGAACACGACACACGTGGGAAATAGGGAGATTCGCTCATGAAGCATCGCTTTCTCTTTGTCTTCGTCTTCGTCGTGCTGTGGGCGTCGAACGTTCCGGCCCAGCAGTCGAAGCCGAACATACTCGTCATCTTCGGCGATGACATCGGGCTGGCCAACGTCAGCGCGTATTCCATGGGGCTCATGGGATATCGCACCCCCAACATCGATCGCATCGCGGAAGAAGGCATGATCTTCACCGACTACTACGCCGAGCAGAGCTGCACGGCGGGACGGTCGACGTTCATCACCGGGCAAGCAACACTGCGCACGGGACTGTCGAAGGTTGGCATTCCGGGTTCCCCGGTCGGCTTGCAGGCGCGCGACATCACCATCGCGCAAGCGTTGAAGCCCATGGGGTACGCGACCGGACAGTTCGGCAAGAATCACTTGGGTGATTTGAACGAGTACCTGCCGACCATGCACGGCTTCGACGAATTCTTCGGCAACCTCTATCACTTGAACGCCGAGGAAGAGCCGGAAGACTTCAATTATCCCACCGATCCCAAGTTCCGCGACACATTTGGTCCGCGCGGCGTCTTGCGTTGCACGGCGACCGACAAGGACGACAAGACCGTGCACGCGCGTTGGGGACGTGTGGGCAAGCAGAGCATCGAAGACACCGGGCCACTCACCAAGAAACGCATGGAGACCATCGACGACGAGACCTCGGCGGCGGCGATGGACTTCATGGAACGCCAGGTCAGGGCCGGCAAGCCGTTCTTCTGCTGGATGAACGCGACGCGCATGCACTTTCGGACGCATGTACGTGCTTCGAATCGCGACGAGCCCGGGCTGACCGCTCGCACGGAATACGCCGACGGCATGCTCGAGCACGACGCCATGGTTGGGCAGTTGTTGAGAAAGCTCGACGCGCTCGCGATCGCCCACAATACCATCGTCATCTACACCACCGACAATGGGCCGCACATGAACTCGTGGCCCGACGGC
>JAICFA010000338.1 GCA_025923935.1 Candidatus Krumholzibacteriia bacterium | reverse complement strand
GCGCTCGACCGTTCGCTCAAGGTGTACTCGATCGTGGTCGACGGAGTGAATGGATTCGGGAAATTCTGCGCGAGCGTCGATTCAAAGCGAGGTACTGCGGCCGTCGCCATTGGTGAGCGGATATCGTCGCCGTCCGTACTGCGAATCAGAAGTTCATAGTGGTACGTCTTGCCCGGCTCAACGTTGGAGTCGATGTATGAACGGGTCGTTGCCTCGAATGGACCTTCCGCGATCACGATGGGTTGACGATGCGCGTCGTCGCTGCGATAGAGTGTGAAACTCTCTAGCGCTTCGTCACTCCAGACCTCCCAGATGATCTCGATTGCACCTTCGCGCGTTCTTGCTTCGAAGTTCGTGATGCGGACGGGAAGAGGCCCCTCCATGAACTTGACGAGGAAGATGTCGTCTAGTCCGGCGCTTGTCAGGGGTCCACCCCCAAAATCCACGGTCCCATAGAACGAGCCCGTGACCACGACGTTGCCCGAGTTGTCCGTGGCGATCGAACGCCCGGCGGGCGCGAAGGCTTTGCTCCAAAGGTGATTCCCGCTGCCGCCGAACTTCGCAACGAACATTCCTCCCGTGATCGGGCCGCCCCCGAAGTCTGCGGTGCCGGACAATGCGCCGGTGACGACGACATTGTTTGAGGCGTCGACTGCAATCGAATTGCCCACTTGGTTGAAATGGCCATCCCCGAAGCGCTGGCTCCAGAGGTGGTTGCCGTCGGCCTCAAACTTGGCGACAAAGATGTCATCGTCACCCGCGCTCGTGAGGGGGCCGCCGCCGAAATCCACGGTACCATAGAACAAGCCCGTGACGACGACATTGCCCGAGATGTCTGCCGCAACCGAATAGCCAATCCCAGTGGCGAACGATTTGCTCCAGATGTGGTTTCCGCCCGCGTCAAGCTTCGCAACGTAGAGACTGCCCGTGAGGGGCCCGCCGCCGAAGTCGAGGGTGCCGACGAAGTAGCCCGTGACGAAAAGGTCGCCCGAGACATCGACTGCAACCGAGTGGCCAAACTGCCCGATGTAGTCTCCGAAGCGCTTGCTCCAGATGTGGTTGCCGTCGGCGTCGAACTTCGCGACAAAGATGTCGGCCTCCCCCGCGCTAGTCAGAAGCCCGCCCCCGAAATCGATGGTCTTGTTGAATTCGCCGGTGATCACGACGTTTCCGGAGACGTCCACAACGACCGTGTGGGGGACATCCCACTCACCAAAATCATTCCCCCCGAAGCCTTTGCTCCAAAGGTGGTGGCCGTCGGCGTCGAACTTCGCAAGGAAGCAATTGCCGAACAAGGGTCCACCGCCCATATCCGAAGCACCAACGCCGCTAACCACGATGTTGCCCGCGCCATCTGTGGCGATCGAATAGCCGACCGACGCGAGGGGCTTGCTCCACAGGGGGTTGCCGCTCGCGTCGAACTTGGCAAGGCCGGCCCATTCGGCGGCGATGATCACGTTGCCCGAGGCATCCGTCGCAACCGCGGAGACGCTCTGATAGTTGGCGTCTCCGAAGCGCTTACTCCAATGATGGACTGGAACAGCATTGGTAGGAGACGAGGCGAGAAGAATCCCGATCGTTGGAGACAACAAGAGCACGCGTTTAGGCATAGGGACCTTCCTGTTCAAGTTCCAGTCAAGGCGGGAGCGAGCGGGCGTGTGTGCTTCCCGACTCGGCTGGCAGTGGTGTGGTGAGGTGACCAGGCTACTCTCTTGCCTGGGGGATTACAATCGGGTGAATCGACTAATCGCGTGTTGTAATGGCGCGTTCTAATCGCCACTTACGAGTAGATAGTCGATCCCTTGTCCCGAAATTCACGCGCCTTTTCGTCGAGGCCTTCCGCGATCGCGTTCTCTTCTGAGATGCCGTGACTCTGCGCGTACGCACGGACGTCCTCGGTGATCTTCATCGAGCAGAAATGCGGCCCGCACATGGAGCAGAAGTGAGCGGTTTTCATGCTGTCCTTGGGCAGGGTCTCGTCGTGGAAGGCGCGCGCGGTCTCGGGGTCGAGTGCCAAGTTGAACTGGTCCTGCCAACGAAATTCGAAGCGCGCTTTCGACAGCGCGTTGTCCCACTCCTGGGCACCCGGGAATCCCTTCGCCAAATCGGCGGCGTGCGCGGCGATCTTGTACGCGATGACACCCGCCTTGACGTCGTTGCGATCGGGGAGCCCGAGGTGTTCCTTCGGCGTCACATAGCACAGTAGCGCGCAGCCGTGCCAACCGATCATGGCCGCACCGATGGCACTGGTGATGTGGTCGTAGCCGGGTGCGATGTCGGTGGTGAGCGGTCCCAGCGTGTAAAACGGTGCCTCGTGGCAGTGCTCGAGCTCGAGCTCCATGTTTTCCTGAACGAGATGCATGGGCACGTGGCCGGGACCCTCGATCATCACTTGGCAGTCGTGCGACCACGCCTTCGCCGTCAGCTCGCCGATGGTTTGCAGCTCGCCCAGCTGCGCACGGTCGTTGGCGTCCGCGATAGAGCCGGGGCGCAGCCCGTCGCCCAGCGAGAAGGAAACGTCGTAGGCCTGCATGATCTCGCAGATCTCGTCGAACTGGGTATAAAGGAAGCTCTCGCGATGGTGAGCGAGACACCACGCCGCCATGATGGACCCGCCGCGCGACACGATGCCGGTGGCGCGTTGTGCGGTCCACGGGATGAAGCGCAGCAGCACCCCGGCGTGGATGGTGAAATAGTCCACGCCTTGCTCGGCCTGCTCAATGAGTGTGTCGCGGTAAATCTCCCAGGTGAGCTCTTCCGGTTTTCCTCCCACCTTCTGCAGCGCTTGATAGATGGGTACGGTGCCGATAGGCACGGGCGAGTTGCGGAGGATCCACTCGCGTGTTTCGTGGATGTTCTTACCCGTCGAAAGATCCATTACCGTGTCGGCGCCCCACAGCGTGGCCCAGCGCATCTTCGCCACTTCTTCTTCAATGG
>JAICFA010000337.1 GCA_025923935.1 Candidatus Krumholzibacteriia bacterium | reverse complement strand
AAGACGGTGCGAACCGCGTGACGGCGTTTTTCTTTGGAACTTGCGGGTGCGTTCATACTATTATCGTGGGGCATATCGTCGATAACGACCCTCAATATAGACGATCCGCCCCGCCACTCGCAAACTTTCGAAGGACACCGGCTTTGGCTTTCCCGACGCGCTCCGAAGCGCTTTCCATTCTCACCGAACACACCCAGGGCGACAGCCTATTGAAGCACGCCTACGCGGTGGAAGCCGCGATGCGCTGGTACGCCGCGCACTTCGGGGAGGACCCCGAGCAATGGGGTGCCGTGGGTCTCTTGCACGACTTCGACTACGAGCGCTACCCGTCGTTGGACGACCACCCCTTCAAGGGTGCGGAGATTCTGCGCGCACGCGGATACGATGACGACTTGATCGAGAGCATCCTCTCCCACGCCGACCACACCGGCATTCCCCGTACCACGTTGATGCAGAAGACCCTCTTCGCCGTCGACGAGCTATGCGGTTTCGTGACCGCAGTCACCCTGGTGCGTCCCTCGAAAAAGATCGACGAGGTCGAACCCTCGTCGGTGAAAAAGAAGCTCAAGGACAAAGCCTTCGCGCGCAATGTCTCGCGCGACGACATCACCCAGGGCGCCGAGTTAATCGCGGTGCCACTCGACACTCATATTCAAAACGTGATCACCGCGATGCGCGGCATCGCGACCGAGCTGGGTCTGTGATGGTCGCGCGGGTACTCTGCATCGCATGGCTGCTATTCGCCCTGCCCGCACACGCCCAAGACACCAGCGGCGAGATCGACACGCGCAAGGCGATCAACCGGCGCATCTACGAGCTAGAAGGCATGATCAGCGGCGACGTGTCGGCGGAGAAGCAGGCGGTGACACTGCGCTGGCTGGCGGATTTGTACGTGCAGGCGGGGCGCATCGACGACGCGGAGTACGCGTACGAGAAGATACTGGTCTTTTATCCCTACGACGTGGCGTCGTGTAACGCGTACGCGGAGTTCTTGCTCGACACGCGCCAGAATCCGGAGAAGGCGCTGGAGGTGACACACAACGCCATCTTGTGGGCACAATCGGCGGCGTCGCCGCCGGCTTATTTGGGCGAGACGTACGCGCTGCGGGCGCGCGCCTTCGCCGACGCGGGCCGGTGCGAGGACGCGGTGCGCGCGGCCGGTGAAGCGGTGGCGCGCTCGGAAGAGGACGCGGCTGAGGATGCGCGCCGAACGCAGGCGCACTGTGCGACCACGAGTGGCGACACGAAACAAGCGAAGCAGATCCTGCTGGGGGTGATCGGCGACAGCGGGGGTTCGAGCGCCGACGACAAAAGCACGTTGATTGCGCTCATGACGAAGGGCAAGAAGAACGTCGACAAGAGCGACGTGGACAACGAGATCAAAGAGGCAATCGAGAAGTCCCAAAAGGAGCGGGCGAAGGCACTCGCGCGCGAAGGGGCCACGATGGTCGAGCTCACGAGTAGCAATCGCGTTCGGCTCGAGGGCACGCTGCGCGAGGGGAAAGAAAAAGGGGCGGTGCTGTTCATCCCCGACGGGGGCGGACGGCGGTCTGCCTACACGCCGTTTGCGCAGCTGCTCTCTTTGGACGGCTTCACCACGCTGACGATCGATCCGCGCGGGCATGGCTACAGCCGCGCCGACTCGCTGCCGTCGTTCGACGCGATGCCGGAGCACCATCGCCTCGAGCTGGCCGCGGACGTGGCGGCGGCGTTCGACTATCTGACGAAGACGCGGAAGATCGATCCGGCTAGCATCGTGGTGGTGGCGGCGGGAACGGGTTGCGGTGTGGTCGAGCGCGCGATGCACGAGCACAAGATTGCGCCCGCAGTGGTGTATCTCTCGCCCATTTTCGCGGCCGATGACCGCGATCTGGCGTCTGCATTCTCCTTCCGCCCCGATCGTCCCGCGCTCGTGCTCGCGAGCCAGGAAGATACGTACGCGGTGATGTCGCTGCGCGCGTTCGAAACCGCCTTTACGTCCGACGACGACGTGAAGGTCAAGGTCTACAACTCGGCGGGACACGGTGCTTCGATACTGCGCGACCCGGCGAATTTTGCCGAGGTCGACGCGTGGATCAAGCAGACGGTGGCGAGCGCTCGCTAGCCTCCCAAGCCCTTTCTCAGGCTCCCTTCGCTGGTATGAATGTTGCGTTTTGCTGCCGGTTATGCCGCGCGCCGTCGCCCGCATCGCCGCCGCCACTGCACTGCTCATCATTGGGATAGGTGCCTCGCTGGCCGAACCCGCCCACTCCGCCCCGCCCGCAGAGTGGAAGGGCGAGGCATTGTTCGACGCGACGACGACCCGTGAGGAACTCATGGACATGGCGCGCGCCGCGCTCAACATGCAGCAGCACGGGCTGGCCGAGGTCTATTACCAGGAAATCTTGCTGCGCGACCCCGAGGACATGGAGGCAATGTGCGACTTGGCACTCCTCTACCGCCGCACGGGGCGTTTGGAGTACGCGCGCGGCCTGCTGCTGCGTGCCGGGAGCCTCATGCCGGGCCGCGACGATATCCCGGAAACGCGCCGCGAGGTCGAGCAGCAACTGCGTGTGTCGCTGACCCAGCAAGCGGACTCGCTCATGGCGGCGTCGAAGTACGAGTCGGCGCTCCCGCGGCTATCGCTCCTGCTCACCCTCGACCCCGACAACGCGCGCCACTACGCGTCCAAAGCCCGTTGCCTCGCGGCCCTGGGCCAGAGCGACGCGGCACTGTCCAACATGGATTTGGCGCTGTCGAAAGATCCGCGCGAAGAATACCAGCGTCTGCGCACCGAGATCGCCGCGCAGCACGAGCAGCGCCGCATCGACGAGCTCGAGTCGAATGCCAAACGGCTGTTGGAGTCCAATGAATGGATGCGCGACGAAGCGGCCGAAGTGCTGCAAGCGATCCTCGCGCAGGATCCGTCGAACCAATGGGCGCGCGAGCAGTTTCGGGCGATTT
>JAICFA010000336.1 GCA_025923935.1 Candidatus Krumholzibacteriia bacterium | reverse complement strand
TGCGGTGGCGGATGCGGCGCACACCCGGCTCGTCCCGCCGATTACCGCCGAAGAAGCGAGTGACCTTTATAGTGCGTTCCTCGCGGACTTGACCGCGCGGCTAGGCTCCGCGGGATACCGTCCCACCGTCTTCCTCGCGGCCGGGACCGCTTCCGAGTCGCGCCTGCTCGATCTCAAGTGGCCGCTGGTTCCGCAGGTGGAGGGCCCACTGGGACACCGCTTGGCAGTTGCGTTCGAGCACTTGTTGCAAGCGCCCGGCGATCGCGCCATCATCATCGGCACCGACAGCCCCGACCTGCCAATCGCCTATCTCAAGCGCGCGTTTCAGCGCCTCAAACATCGCGATGTCGTCCTCGGCCCCGCGATCGGCGGCGGCTACTACCTCATGGGACTGAGCAAGCCCGCGCCGTCGCTGTTCGCCAACATCGCGTGGGGCACACCGCAGGTGTTCGTGCAAACGCTGGATGCGATCGAGCGCGAAGGTCTGTCGCTCGCGCTCGCCTCCCCGTGGTACGGCGTCGATGACGCCGAGTCGCTCGATTTCTTCGCGTCACTCCAACGGGCGCGCGCCATCGCGGGCGCGAAGCCGCTCCCTCATTCGGCGCGCCTGCTCGCCACGCGCGTGGGAGACTGACGATGTTTCCCCTCAAGGATCACAATCCCACGCGCATTCGTCCCTACGTGACGTTTCTCTTCGTCGCGGCGAACATTCTCGTGTTCGTTTACGAGCTCATGCTCGGCGACCGGCTCGAGAACTTCGTCGCCGCGTGGGGTGCGATTCCCTTCGAGATCACGCACGGCGAGGATTTGGTGGGGCCGGCGGAGCAGGGATTCAATCACCAACCGGGGCCGTCGTTCCTCCCGCTCACACTATTGTCGTCGATGTTCATGCACGGCAGCGTGATGCACATTTTTGGCAACATGCTCTATCTGTGGATTTTTGGGAACAACGTCGAGGATCTCCTGGGGCACCTGAAGTATTTCATCTTCTACATCGTGTGCGGCGTCGTCGCCGGTCTCGCACATGTCATGTTCAATCCAAGCTCGACCGTACCGACGGTGGGTGCCAGCGGTGCCGTTGCCGGTGTTTTGGGGGCGTACTTGGTCACGTTCCCGCACGCGCGCATCACCACTCTCATCTTCTTCGGTATTTTTATTCGCATGATGCAAGTGCCGGCGGCGTTCTTGTTGCTGGTGTGGTTCATCATGCAGTCGCTGCAGGGCTTCTTGTCACTCGGTGTCAGCGAGATGTCGGGGGGCGTGGCGTGGTTCGCGCATGTGGGCGGCTTCGTCGCGGGTGCGATCTTGGCTTTTGTGATGGGCGGCGGAGCGATGCGTGAAATGCGCATGCGCTCGCGACATTACGGATAGACGCAGACTGGCGTATGCAGTAAACTACTTCCTGTACAGTTCACCGAACCGCCATAAGGAGGTCGCCCCATGCGACATTCCTCTTTGCTTCTTGTTCTGATTCCAGCGCTCATATGCCTTCCCACGTTCGCCGGCGCGGCGTGGCATCCAGACGGTAATCACATCACGTACGCACCCGGTTATGAGTTCCTCAACGTCCTGGTGTCGGATCAATCGGGTGGCGGGATCATGTTTTGGTCCGATCCCTACCAAGGCGGCATACGCGCACAACGCGTGAGCGGGATGGGCATCGTGCAATGGCCCATCGATGGCATGATCGTGTTGCCACCGAACGCTGGTAACGGAGCCGTTGCGGCCAGCGACGGCGCCGGCGGCACATTCGTGGTGTGGGAAACCGCCGCGCCCGGGCCGGGGTTTGAACCGACCCTGCGCATGCAGCACTTCGACGCGTCGGGTGCGCCCGTCTGGGCGCCGGGGGGCGTGTTCATCGCGAACATTTACAACTATGCGCTGACCGTCGTGATAGAAGATCAAGCAGGCGGTGCTATCGCAATTTTTCAAGACTTGCGACCGGGACAAAACAACCAATTGTACGGGCAGCGTGTCGACGCTGCCGGTACAACCTTGTGGGGCACGAACGGCATTCCGCTGGTCGTTCTTCCGGTTGGTCAGTCATGGCAAGTCATGCAAGTGTGGCACTCCATCGCCTCCGACGGCGCAGGCGGAGTGGTGGTCGCATGGGAGGACTTTCGCAACCAGACGACACACGACATCTATGCACAGCGATTGAGCCCGTCCGGCCAGCGACTGTGGGGCGACGAAGCGGTTCTCCTCCACCCTACTCCGGGTGCACAACGCGACCCATCGCTTGCAACTGACGGCGCGGGCGGTGCGTTTGTCGCGTGGAATGATCAGCGCAACGGGGGAGGCGATGTGTACGCCCAGCACGTCGACGCCACTGGTGCCATTCAATGGGGCAGCGAAGGGCTGGCGGTAGGTCTCCAATGGCCCTATGAGTGGTATGCCAGTGCCGCAGCCGATGGCGCGGGCGGCGTTTTCGTCATGTGTACCGATATGCGCAATCAAACCTACGACAAGTACGTGCAGCGCTACAACGCCGCCGGCGAGGCACAATGGACGCCGGGTGGAGTGGCCCCATCGAATTTGTTGGGCGACCGCGGCATCTTTGCGGTTATTCCCGATGAGCAAGGCGGCGCGATGCTCGGATTCACGCAATGGGGCGAGATCCGGGCGCAAAAGCTGAGTCCTTCGGGAACGCGTGCATTTGGAGACAACGGCATACTGATCGGAGAGGGTAGCAGCGCACGCGGAATCACCGACGGCGCCGGTGGGATGATCACGGCGTGGAATCGCGGCGTCGGAGCGGAAAACGTCGACATCTTCGCGCAGCGCATCACCGCGTCGGGAAGTATTCCCACTGGGGTCGACGCGCCGGCACGCAGCGCGACGCTTTTCGTCCGCGACATCTATCCGAATCCGTTCGCGGGAGCCACCACACTCGAAATCGAGACGGCAGCACCGTCGAACATTCGCGTCGCCGTATTCGACGTGGCGGG
>JAICFA010000335.1 GCA_025923935.1 Candidatus Krumholzibacteriia bacterium | reverse complement strand
GATCCGGTGGGCATGGCGCTGTACTTCGAGTGGGGCGCTTCCACCGAAGAGCTGGAGCTGGAAGCGAAGCTCATCCTCGATAAGCGCTGGACGAATTACTTGGTCGCGTTCAACGCGGTGATCGAACCGGAGTGGGAATTCGAAATCGAAGAAGGGACCACCGAAGTGGAAGCGGAGAACGAGGTCAATTTCGAATTCGACCTCGCAGCCGCGTGGTTCGCGTCGCAGCGCACGTCGTTCGGCGTCGAGGTGCGCAACCACAACCAATACCTGTCGGGCGAGGGCTATCAGTACTCCGCACTCTTCGCCGGACCGGTCGCGAGCTACGCCGCCGAGACGTGGTGGGCCACCCTCACGGTGCTGCCGCAGGTCGCCAAGCTCAAGGGCAGCGAAGCCGACGAGGGCCGCGACTTGATTCTTTCGGACCACGAGAAGCTCGAAGTGCGGCTGCTCTTCGGCATGCACATCTAGCGAAATTCGATGAAGCGCATTCGTATCGGAGTGCTCTTGCTGGCGTGGGTGGCCGCGATTGGTTGCGCCGCCACCCTCGGCCATCCCACCGCGCAGGACGCGGAGTGGGCGTCGCGCCGCTGGAGCACCACGACGTTGGAAGATCTGCAAAAGGGCCGCGCCGTGTACGTACAGAAGTGCGCCGGCTGCCACAACCTGCACACGCCGGAGCAATACTCCCCCACCGAGTGGGAAGGCTACGTCGCGTACATGGCCGAGGACGCCAAACTCACCGCCGAGGAGCAAGTGCTCATCACGCGCTTTCTCGCCGCGGCGAGCGCGCGCACACGCGGTGTCGAAATCCCGGCCGGAGAGCGATGAATACAGGAGCAATGAAGATGTTGAATTCTTGGAAGCACGTGGCACTGGCCGCGTGCGTCGCCGTGAGTATCAGTGCGTGTGGCAGCGACAAGACGGCGACCGAGCAGCAGACGCAAGCGACGACGGACACCCAAACGGAAACGCAGCCGACGCCGGCGACCACGTCGACCACCCTGGTGTTGTACTCCGGCCGCAGCGAACACTTGGTGGAGCCCATCATCAAGCAGTTCGAAAAAGAGTCGGCTATCGACGTGCAGGTGAAGTACGGCAATACGCCGGAGCTGGCTCTCACGCTGCGCGAAGAAGGCGAGCGCGGCAGTGCGGACCTATTCTGGGCGCAGGACGCCGGGGCGTTGGGCGCGGTGGCGAAAGCGGGGTTGTTCTCCGACTTACCCGCGGGTGTGGGCAGCGACTTGCCCGGGCTCTTCCGTCACGCCAGCGGAAAATGGGTCGCGACCAGCGGTCGCGCGCGCACGATTGCGTACTCGCCCGAGCGTGTCAAAATGGAATCGCTGCCCAAGAGTGTGTTCGACCTGACCGAGGCGCGCTACCGCGGCAAAGTGGCGTGGGCGCCGTCCAACGCGTCGTTTCAGTCCTTCGTCACCGCCATGCGCAAGACACACGGCGACGACACCACGCGCACCTGGCTGGAAGGCATGAAGAAGAACGGCGCGCACTCCTATCCCAACAACGTCGCCATTCTGCAAGCGATCGCGCGCGGCGAAGCCGACTACGGGCTGCCCAATCACTATTACTTGCTCAACTTCAAGAAGAGCGAAGCGAAGTTCAACGTCGAGCAAGCGTCGTTCGCCCCCGGCGATGTAGGCAACTTGGTCAACGTGGCCGGCATCGGTATTCTGGCCACGGCGACGCACCAGGACGCCGCCGAGCGCTTCATTAAATTCGTCCTATCGCCCGCGGCACAGCAGTACTTTGCCAGCGAAGTGTCCGAGTACCCCGTCATCGACAATGTGATGACGAACCAGCGTCTGGTTCCGCGCGACCAGCTGTTGCAGCTGGCCCCGCACGTCACCCTCGACGACTTGGACGACTTGGACGGCACACTCGCCATGCTGCGCTCGGTGGGATTGCTGTAATACTGAGGGAAAGATGCGACGCCTCCCACCTTGGTATCTCACGCTGCCCGCCCTCGCGGTGGGACTCGCCGTGTTGGTGCCGATTGTGTACCTCGCGTCGCGTGCCCTCGGCGCCGACGCGTCGCAGCTGCGCGAGCTGGTGTGGCGTCATCGCAACCTCGAGCTGTTGATCAACACCATGGCGCTGGCCGCGGTCGTGATTGCGGTCTCGACGCTGGTCGCACTGCCGCTGGCGTGGCTCACGACGCGCACCGACATTCGCGGCCGCTTTCTCGTCACCCTGCTCTCCATTCTACCGCTGTCGATTCCCGGTTACGTCGTCGGTTACGCGCTCTTGGGAATCGGCGCGCCCAGCGGTCCGTTTAGCACGATGTTCGGCGGCAACGGGCCACAGGTCGGCGGCTTCGTCGGTGCAGCCGCCGCACTCGCTATCTATAATTTCCCGCTCGTCTATCTGCATTTGCGCACCGCCTTCGCCAGCATGGATCCTGCGCTAGCGGAAGCCGCGCGCTCGCTGGGACTGAAGCCGGCGAAAGTTTTCCTGCGTGTCACGTTGCCCCATCTCGTGCCGGCCTATTTGTCGTCGGTGTTGCTGGTGCTGTTGTACGTGTTGGGCGATTTCGGCGTGGTGAGCTTGATGCGCTACGAAACCTTCAGCTACGCCTTGTATACGCAATATGTCGCCTCGCTCGATCGCGTTTACGCCGCGTGGCTGGCACTCATGCTGCTCGCCATTACCACCACGTTGGTGGTGCTCGAGCTGCGCGTGCTGCGCAACGTGGTGCTCGAGCGCACCGCGCTGGGAACGGCGCCCAAGTTTCGTCCGCGCCACCTGCAGCGGTGGCTCGTCGTACCGGCGTACGCCTTCGTCATCGCCGTCGCCCTGGCGAGTGTGGTCCTGCCGGTGTGGTCGATCGTGTTCTGGATGGGACAGCACGGCGCATGGACGGACACGGCCGAGCTCGCTCATTCGTTTTGGGGCTCGATCTCGGTGAGTGCCCCGGCCGCGGTGCTCGCCACGCTGCTCGCGGTTCCGCTGGCGTACCTGTC
>JAICFA010000334.1 GCA_025923935.1 Candidatus Krumholzibacteriia bacterium | reverse complement strand
CTTCTCGGCCGTCAGCGCCTCTCGCTTTGGAGCCAATCCCCGCGCTCGCTGCGGCCTTTGCCCAGACGACTCACCGGCGGTTTTGACAGGCTCCTGCGCCGGCGGCCTTCATGACGCCGGCTATATTGGGCAAACGCCCTAGGCGCGTCCACTGTTTTGTTGCGGTCCCCGTAGGGTTGCCCACAGCCCATGTGAAGCCGGGGCTCAGCCCTCAAGCGATTGGCGCTATTCCTCTTCCGGCGCGCGGACGGAGCGGAACCCGCGGTATATGAGGAGGTCGTAGGCGATCTTCAAGAGTCCGGCGATGAAGAAGGGCAGGCTGGACAATCCCGGCACTGCCATCAAGGCACCACTGAGCGCGGGCGATACCGAGGCTCCCACCGACCGCGCGATACCGGTCACACCCGCGGCTGCCGAACGCTCGTCCGGGTCGACGATGGCGATGGTGTACGACTGCCGCGTCGGCACATCCATCTGCGAGATGGACGCGCGCACCAAGAGGATCGCGACCGCCAGTGCGGCGTTGGGCATGAGCGGCACGAGACACAAGAGCGCGTTCGACGGGAGATGGGTGACCACCATGGTATTGATGAGGCCGATGCGCGCCGCGATGCGAGCGGCCGCCAGCGCCGAGAATCCGGCGAGCAAGTTGGCACCGAAGAAGATCGCACCCAGCTGAGCGATGTCCAAACCGAAGCGCTGGTGGAACCACAGCGCGAGGAGGCTTTGCACGATGAACCCACCCGCGAACGCGTCGAGCGCGAACAGCGACGCCAGCTTCATCACCGCGTTGCGCGAGCGATGCAGGCCGAGTACCCGGCGAACCCCGACCGGCGCCGCACCGGCTTCGATCTTCGCGCTGAGCCGCAAAAAGAGCAACGCGAGGATCGCACCGCATCCGGCGTACGCCCATAGCAACGCGCGGTACGAATCGCGCGCCGACATCCCCGACTTCTGCAGCATGTCGGCCGTGAGCCCCCCCACCAGCGCGCCGATCGCGGTCGCGAACGAGCCGACCAGCACGTAGCGGGCGAACACGGCCGTGCGCCGGCTCGACGGGACCAGCTGGGCGAGTGAGGCTTGCTCGATGGAGAGAAACGGCCCCACTTCGCTCCCGCTCGCACTGAATACGCCCACCGCGGCGATGACGGAAAACCAAATGGCGTGCGACGTGGCCGCGAACGCCGCGGCACCGGCGGCCATGAGGACGGCACCCGCTAGCAGCATGCGCTTTCGCCCCACGCGATCCGCGGTGGTGGTGATGAGGAGTGAAAGCACGGCGTCGCCCACCAGCGCACAAGTCAGCACCACGCCGATGGTCCGCGCGCTCAAGCCGCTGGCATCGAGATAGAGGGGGAGAACGACGGAGAGAAAACCGAACGCGAACAGCCGCACACCGCGCGACGTGAAGAGCAGCGTCACGTCGGACTTGCGCGCCGACGTCATTTTTCCACGAAGAACGTCATGGTGCTGAAGTCGCTCTCGAAGGTTCCGTCGGCTTTGCGGCGCAGCTCGGTGGCGCGCACCAGCCACCAGCCGGAGTCGGTGATGGGGAACGCCACGAAGCCGTTCTGGTTGGTACGCTTCAGGGTCGACGCGCCGGTGGCGCCACACACCACGCCTACGGGAAACGACTCCATCTCGTCGTCGCCACCTTTGACAACTTTAATGTGAAGCGAGTCGCCCACCGTGAGCGCGGTCGGATCGCGCTGCGGGATGAACTCGATCGCCAGGCCGACCGGGCGGATGCACGACTCGTCTTCGCCGGCGTCGCCCACGCGAACGAAACTCTTGGCGTGCTTGGTGTACGTCTCGTGGAAACCGTTGGGCGAAGGCGAGGACTCCCAGTCGCGGCGCAGCGCCTCCGACGCACCGATCTCGTCGAAGTAGTGCGCGATCTCTTCTGCATCGAGATCGATCTCCTTCGGCTTCAAGGTGAGATAGAGCGTGGCCGTGCCCGCGACGGTCGGCGTCAGGTGCATCACCAGCGACGAATCTTCTTCCTGCCAGCGATCGAGGCGACCCTTCTTACTGTGCGTGCGCCACGCGCCGTGCGCGACGCGTTCGGCCTTGATGCCGCTCTCGAGTTGCGGAAAGGACATTCCGCTGGTGAGATCGACGGTGGTGCGCTTGCCCTCGGATACGCGCGGGACGCGCGGCAAGAGCCACGTATCATGCGCAGAGGCGGATGACGTGCACAGCATCGCCACCGCGAGCGCCAAAAATCTCACGAGCTTCATCGTCCGGCGCTCTCCAGCCGTTGTAGAACGGCGTCTTTTCCTTTCACCGCCGCTACCCGCGTCAAATCGGGACCGTGCACCGATCCCGTCATGGCACCGCGAATGGGAAAATACAAATCCTTCCCCTTGAGCCCCGTCTCCTTGCCCGTGTCGAGGATCATTTCCTTGAACGCCTCCGGTGTGATCGCACCGGCGTGCGCGCGCAATCGCTTCGCCATGCCGTCGACCACGCGGCGCGCGGTGTCGGTCTGCAAGAGTGCCTTGGTTTCGTCGTCGTAGACGGTCTCGGGCTCGAAGATGCGCGCGCGCTCGGCGAAGTCGGCCAACGTGTCGATGCTGTCCTGCAGAATCGAGACGATCTCGCGGCGCGTGTGCTCGTCGTAGCGCCGCAAGAACTCGGGCATGTGCGGCTCGACCAGCTTGACCAGCGTGTCGAGGTCGAGCTTGCGAATGTACTGCCCGTTCATCCACATGAGCTTCTTCTTGTCGAAAATGGCCGCGGCCTTGCCGATGCGCTCGATGGAGAAGGTCTTGATCATCTCGTCGCGCGGCATCACCTCTTTGCTCTGGGGGTGCGACCAGCCGAGCAGCAAGAGATAGTTGGTGGCCGCGTCGGGGAGATAGCCGTTGGCCCGCAAGTCGCCGACGGAGCTCGCACCGTGGCGCTTGGAGAGCTTGGAGCGGTCTTCCGCCAAAATGAGCGGCACGTGCGCGAAGATCGGGTGGGCGGCCCCCATCG
>JAICFA010000333.1 GCA_025923935.1 Candidatus Krumholzibacteriia bacterium | reverse complement strand
GGGGACGATCGGCTCGGTGGTGCTGTCGCGCGTGAACCAGTGGAACACCAGCATCTCGCTGTTCGCCATCGCGCTCGCGTTTCTGTTCAGCGCCGTGGTGGGCGTCTTCTTCGGCATGTGGCCGGCCCGCCGCGCGGCCAATCTGGATCCTATCAGCGCGCTGCGTTACGAGTGAGGATCGGTAAAACGCGATCGCAGCTCCATCACCGGTACCATTCGCCCACCTACCACCACCGCGCGAATTTTGCGCGTGTGGCTAATGTCCTCCAGCGGATCCGCGTCGAGCAGCACGAGATCGGCAATCTTTCCCACTTCGATCGTTCCCAACGAGTCCTGCATTTCCAAGAACGTCGCCGGCTTGATGGTGGCCGCTTGAATCGCTTCCATCGGAGTGAACCCGGCTTCCACGAACAACGCGAGCTCGTTGTGCAGATCGACACCCGCCACCAGCGCCCAATCCGAAAAATCGGACCCCGCCATGATTGGTACGCCCGCGCGGTGCATCGCCGTCACTAATCTCAGGTGGTGCCCCTGAACCCGCGCACGGCCCGCAACTTTGGTCGTGTCGCTCCCCCACAGCACGAATCCGCGCTCGTACGCGACCAGCGTGGGCACGTAATACGTATTGTTCTTGACGAAGGTCGCAAAGATCGAATCGCCCGCCGCACCCGTAATCACCGGCAGCACGTCCACGACGCGCTTAGCACTGGGTCCTACTTGATACGCGGCACTCGCGACCAGCATCTCGATGTGCTCCAGACTTTTCGCCCCCGCCTGCGACGCCTCTTGCGCCGTGACTGTGCTCGGCAAGTGCACCGCGACCGGAATGCCGATCTTGCGCGCCTCCTCCATGAGGGCGAAGTACGTCTCGCGCGACATATTTCGGTGTACTTTGATGAAGTCGACACCGACTTGCTTGAGGCTGTCGACCGCGTGCACCGCTTCCGCCGGATTGTTGACCACGACGTGATGCTTCGATTCGGTGGGTCCATCCAGAATGGGTCCACAGCGGACGATGTGCGGCCCGATGCGCGTTCCGTCGGCAATCTCTTTGCGCCAGCCGTCGACCTTGGCAAGCTCACCGCCCATGTCGCGCACGCCGGTTACGCCGTTCTCGATGAGGAGCGGAAACGCCGCTTCGGTGGCGTCGGTGAAGTGGCCGTGCATATCCCACAGCCCGGGAATTAGGAACTTTCCGGTGCCGTCGATGACGGTCGCGTTTGTTGGGACTTCAATGGTGCTATCGATCGCGGCGATGTGGCCGTCACGGATCACGACGGTCATGTTGCGCGCGGGTGCTTTCCCGGTTGCGTCGATAACGGTGACGTGCGTGATCACGAGTGGACCGCCCGTCTGTTCGCGCGGGCGTTCACCACAACCAATGGGCCCGATTACCAAGAATACAAAAAGAATGAAACGCCAACGCATCGTCGTTCCAATCCGTAGTCTCGTGAAAACAGTGCTTACCGTCCCCGGGACGGTGATTTGACGCTGCCGATTGTACGGGCGAGCGCAGAGTGCCGTCCAGGATGCGTTTATCTTTTGATACAGCGCCTTCTGTGCTAGCCCGCCACCTCGTCTGCGATGCGGCGCGGCTTGATTCGCCGGTACGTCTTCGCCGCCATCCATCCCAGCAAAATCAACCCCAGCACCATTGGAACTCCCATCGTGAGCAGGGTCACCGCGGCGCTCGCGGTGTTGATCAACCCATTCAGTCCACGCTCCGCGCCCCGGCCGATTCCCGCTCCGAACTTGCTCCAGAATCCGTCTTTCTGCGCCACCGTTACGGGAGCGGGCTCGTGCATGACGAAGTTGATCGTGCAGAGAAGGGCCTGATTCTCCATGTACCGCTTGCGACCTTCCAAGCGCTCAATTTCCTCGCGTACGCCCATGAGCGACGTTTCAATTTCGAGAATCTCCGGCGCGTCTTTGGCCACTCGGAGTATTTCCAAAAATCTCTGCTCGGCTTTGCGCTTGTTCCCGAGCCGAGCGGTCAGATCGACGAACTCGTGCGTCACATCATCGCCGCGAACATCCTCGCTCTCCATTTTGACCGCCAGCGTTTTCAATTCGACCAGGGTGACTTCGAAGTCCTTGACCGGAACGCGCAGCACGACGACGCCGGTCTGCTGGCGGGCATCCTGATTGCGCAGCGTGGAGGAGACGATGTAGCCCCGTTTGCGGCCAACGAGCGCCTGGATTTCGCTGGCGGTGGAATCGCAGTCCGATACTTCGCATTCCACGGTCGCAGTCTTGATGACCATGCGCTCGGCGCCGCCGGCGCCCCGCATCTGCGGGTCGGGCGGCGTCAGCGTCGACCCGAGTGCCTCGCTTCGAGGTGATGGTGGAGCTCCCAGTGACGTGTACTTCGCAACGGTTGCTAGCGGCCGACCGCGCTGGTTTGCATTAGACGACTCGGTCTGTTCATTCGAACAGCCCGTGCCAGACGAAAGCAATATGACAATGATCAGTACGGCGACGTGTTGAGACGCACGGCGCACGGTGGCGCAGCGGTACATAGACGACTCCCTTTGGGGCTCGACTGATCCGTGCGCGTGTGGGGTATCGGCAATGGTGGGTGGGTCGATCTCAATATGGTGGCGGTGCGTTCGCGACGCCACAGCAATCAATGAAAAAAGAAGTACGCCACTCTCTCTTCCAGGTGCCAATAAATCAGCGCGAGTGCGGTGAGATCGAACGCAGCGTGCGCGATCATCAGCATCCAAATTCGGCCCGTGATCGCGAATATGGTTCCGACCACGAGTCCGAAGACGAGTGCTTGCTGCACGCCCGGCAATCCCTGGCTCGCGTAGTGCGCGACTCCGAATAGCGCGGCCGTCAATACTACGATCACGGCCTTAGCTCGCTTGCTCGGGCCCAACAACTTCCCTAGCCGTTCGAAGAGGAAGCCACGAAACACCGTCTCTTCGCCGAAGCCGGCCGAGGCGATCATCATCCAGATCGCATACGGTCGTGCCGCGG
>JAICFA010000332.1 GCA_025923935.1 Candidatus Krumholzibacteriia bacterium | reverse complement strand
CCTCGTGGTAGGATGGGGCCATGCGCCTTTCTCCCGGCACTTCACTCGGTCCCTACGTCATTGCCGAAGCACTCGGCTCCGGCGGCATGGGTAATGTGTATCGCGCGCGCGACCCGCGCCTGGGGCGCGACGTCGCCGTCAAGGTGCTCAACGCCGCCCCAGACAGCGAGCGCCTGGCGCGCTTCGAGCGCGAAGCCCGCGCCACCGCGCTGCTCGCGCATTCCAACATTCTGACCATCTTCGACATCGGCACGCACGAGGGGGCACCGTTTCTGGTGTGCGAGCTATTGGACGGCGAAACGCTGCGCGAGCACTTGAACCGCGGTGCCATCGACGCCGACCGCGCGCTGTCCATCGGATTGCAGCTCGCACGCGGTGTGGCCGCTGCGCACTCACTGCGCGTCGTGCACCGCGACTTGAAACCGGAAAATCTCGTCATCACCCGCAGCGGAACGCTCAAAATTCTCGACTTCGGCCTGGCCAAGCTGCAGGAAAACCCGCTGCTCGAACCCGAGCCGAACACCATGGGGATGTCGTCGCCGGGCGTATTGATCGGAACACCGGCCTACATGTCGCCCGAGCAGGTTCGTGGTGCGCTCGTCGACGAGCGCTCGGACGTGTTCGCCATCGGCACCATCTTGTACGAGATGCTGAGCGGCCGGAACCCCTTCGCGCACCTGACCGCAGCGGAAACCTTGGCGGCGATTCTGCACGAAGCGCCCCCGCCCTTGAAAAACGTGGCCCCCGCCGTCGCCGAGCTGGTGGAACGGTGCCTGCACAAGAAGGCGTCAGATCGATTCCAAGATGCCGCCAACCTGATCGATGCCATCGAAGCGGCGCGCCAGGGCGAATCCCGCTCCTCGAGAACGCCGCAGTCGGATGAAGTCCGTTCCATCGCCGTGTTGCCGTTTCTCGACATGAGTGCAGCGCGCGACCAAGACTATCTGTGCGACGGTATCGCCGACGAGCTGATCAACGCGCTCACGCACATCGATGGATTGCGCGTGAGCGCGCGCAGCTCGTCGTTTCAATTCAAGTCGTCGAAAGCGGACGCACGGGCGGTGGGTGCGCGCCTGGGAGTCGACAGTGTGCTCGAGGGCGGTGTGCGTAAAGCCGGCGACCGGCTGCGCGTCACCGTCCAGCTGGTCGACGTGGCGGACGGATACCAGCGCTGGTCGCACCGCTTCGATGGCACCATCGAAGACGTGTTTCACATTCAGGATCAAATTGCAGAGCGCGTCGCGACTGCACTGCGCGGTCTTCTCAGCGGGCGCGAGAAGGACGCCATGCGGCGGCCCGGTACCGAAGCCGCCGCCTACGAGTACTATTTGCGCGGGCGCCAGCAGATGCACGCCTTGTCCCGCACCTCGGCCTTCACCGCCAAGGAAATGTTCGACCGCGCCATCGAGATCGACCCCAACTATGCGCCCGCGTATGCCGGCTTGGCCCAGCTGCAGGCCTGGAACTACGAATGGTGGGGAGGCGGCGAGTCGGCCGCGCAGGCCGCGGACGAAGCCAGCCGCAAGGCGCTCGAGCTCGCGCCGCAGTTGTCCGAGTCGCACACCGCACGCGCCGCCGCGTTGGCGCAGCGCGGCGCTTACGATGAAGCCGCGAAGGAGTACGAAGAGGCCATCCGGCTGAATCCCAATTCGTTCGACGCTTACTACTATTATGCTCGCTCGTCGTTCGCCGCGAAGAAAATCGAAAAGTCCGCCGAGTTGTTCGAGCGCGCCGGCGAGCTGCGACCGGAAGACTTCCAAGCTCCCTGTTTGCTCGCCCAATCGCTGTGGATGTCGGGGCGCGAAGACGAGGCCCGCGCCGCGAACCTCGAGGGAATCCGCCGCGCCGAGCGCTGGCTCGAGCTGGATCCCAACAATCTCCGTGCGCTGGCACTCGGGGCGACCGCGCTCACCCACGCCGGCCAGGCCGACCGCGCCATCGAGTGGATGGAGCGGGCCATCGCGGCCGCACCCGACGACCCGAGCATCTATTTCAACGCCGGCTGCATGTACGCCAAGTTGAATCGCAAGGAAGAAGCGCTGGCGTGCTTGGAGCAATGCCTCGCGCGCGGCTTCGGCAAGCGCGACTGGATCGAGCAAGACCCCGACTACGCCTCCATCCGCGACGATCCGCGCTTTCAAGCGATGATGGAGAAACTGAGCTAGCCAGCGTCCCGCCGCTTTCTTTTCTCGCGACGCTTTTGTCGTTGGTAAGGGTCGTGTTTCTCGATGTAGCAATCCAGCGCGAGCTCGATCACGTGCTCGAGCGACAAGTCTCCACGGAGGCGGTGCCACGCAAGCGACTTGACTCGATCAACCTTTTGCTGAAAGCCCGGACTGGCTGCGAAAGTAAACCGGACGCGTTGCTCGATCGTGAAACCGTTGGAATCTGGGCGAAAATCACCGCCGATTCGGCGGTACGCATTTTTTTCACAAGCATCACGCATCGGTTCCCCGACCGTATCTAAAGTGGTTGGTGTGCGAGTCTCTGGCAGTAGCTCAGTCACGCTCGGGCCCGTGACTTCTGCGGTGCTAACGCTGTCGGAATCGCGAGCCGCCAGCGTTGTCGCAGGCACGCGTACGGCGATGGGCTTTACCACGTCGCGCAGTAGGGCTCGAGGGTTGTACTCCGCGACGATCGCCTCAACCTCTCGGTGCGTTTTCCCCCGGATACGATCCAGTAGGACCGCGTGGTTGTCCTGCGCAATGATGCCCGATATCCGGGTTATCGTGCTCAGGTTGACCTCGTTCGCTCTTAGCAGCTCGTAGACTATGGGAAACTTCGCGACGCAGCGCGCGGTTCGAATTCGTCGAACGGCCGCCGTCTCCGAGTACCCGAGGCGCGACGTGCAATAGTCGAACATCGATGAGTAGCCCAGTTTCAGGTGCAGTTTGCGGCGTTCGATTTCATTCAAATGCAGCAGCAGCAGGAGCGTCAACCTCCGCTCCTGAGTTACTATCCCGTGCACGCGGCACAGAAGGTCTGAAT
>JAICFA010000331.1 GCA_025923935.1 Candidatus Krumholzibacteriia bacterium | reverse complement strand
TACACCGAAGCGATCGAACCGTTTTTGGAGAACATCGGGCTCACGATCTACGAGAAACGGCTGCGTCGTTTGCAAGAAGGCGAGTCGTTCGAAAAAGCGAGCGGGTAGCTGGGGTCTATCAACGGATCGCGGCCGGAGCGCTTGTGAAAAATCTGCTTACCGTCGCTCTGAAGGAGAATTTAACCCAGAGCCGTAAACTTTGTTTACACGCACAACAGGGACTACACGTCGCAGCACAAACGCGAACGCCCGGGCTTTCCAATAGCCCGGGCGTTCTGGTTTGTGCGCTGTGCCACTGCCGCAGCGGCAGTACACGATTGCGTTACCAGCGAAACGCGGTGTCGTCGACGCGGTCGGTGAGGTCGGCGAAAACAAGGCGCGCTTTTTCGACGGGGAGATAGGGAATCCACACGCGATGCGCTCCGCCGCCGGCGGTATCGGCATACACGCGCGCCATCTGCCAGCGCCGGTCGAACGGTGTCTCTCCCATCGTGATCGCCTGCACCTTGGCGTAGCGCGCCATGCTGGTCGTTTGCCACAGCCAGCCGCCGCGCGCTGCGACGCGATCGCTCGCCAGCGCATATCCAAACGAACGCCCGCGCTTGCGCCCCACGATCAGCGCCCAGATCGCCAACGGAACCGCGGCCACAATCGTGATCGGTGGCGCAAACCACACCGTGGCTAGCACCACCACCGCGAGCAAACGAATGCTGGTCCACGCTTCGCGCCAGCCGGCGCGCGGATCGACCGAATTCCATTCCAGCGCGTCGAAGCCCGGACCCGGCATCACTTCCGCCATCAGCGCGTCCACGTCTTCGCGCCGCAGCATGGGCGCCAACCACTCGCGGCTGGCACTCGCGTTCTTGTCGCCGCCCGCGGTCTGTACGCGCAGCTCGACGCGCCCGAAGGCGCGTTGCAGCGGCGCCTGCCGCATGCTGACCAGCTGAATGCGCCGCATCGGAATCACTGCGCGCACCTTGGTCAGCAGGCCGCACGACGTGCGCAACTCGTCGCCGGCGCGTATCAGCGTGAAATCGTACAGACGAAAGATCGCCCAGCCGACCGACAGGACGCGCACCGCAATCAAGAAGGCGACAAAGATGCCAATCAAGGTTGCGAACACTGCCACATCCCAACTGCGAAACCAACCCATGTCGATGGCGTGCTCCACCAAGCGCCGCACGCCGCCCGAGTTGGCCGCGTCCCAATCCCAGACGTCCGCCTCCCACAACACGCCGAGCACCGCGGCGATCACCAGGCCTCCCCGGTTCTGCACGAGACCGAACACGATGAGATCGGGAAGGCCGAGCCGCACCAGCACAGTTGGGGCGCTCGCAGAGCCGACAGCCGCGGGTGGCGCCTCGACGACCGCGCCCGAGGATTCATAGGGCGCGGTCCCGCGGGCAGCGTCCCGCGGGGTGGCCGAGGCGTCAGGACCCGCGGGCTCCTGTTGTGCTGCGAGTCGCTTGCCTTCGAACACTCGCCGCCGCATCTCGTCGACCGCGTCGAGAGAGAGGACGACCAGTTTCGCTTCCTGCTCGTTGCCGCCGCCGGTTTCGACGCGGACCTCCGCGACGTGAAACGCTCGATGCAGAATGTTCTGTACCGTCTCGATATTCTGAATCCGCGAGTAGCGAATGTGCCGCACGTTGCGAAACAAGAGGCCGGTCTGTACCACCAGCTCGTCCTCATCGAACGCGTAGCGAGTCACAAAATAACGAATCACCGCGTAGCCAGTCGCGGGGATCGAGAACCACAGCGCCCACAATTCCCACGTCGCGCTGCGCGCGGTGAAGAGCAGCACCGCACCGGGCAGCAAGACGTTTCGGAGCGCACCGAGGACGATGAAGACAATCGAAAGGGGATGCAGACGCCGGCTAGACGCCATCGTTCTCGCCGCCCAGCAGCAGATGATCGCGAATACGCACCGCGCGGCCGTGCTCGAGCCCGTTCAGCGTCACCTCGGAGTGCTCGGTGCCGGCGGTGAAGATGTGCAGCGTGGCGAGCTCGAAGTTGCGCTCGATAGGACCCTGCGACACGTCGGTGTGCTGGATGCGCGAGCGCGGCACGTTGGTCAACGTGCGCCACACCACGCCCTTGTGGATCTCGATGCCGTCGCGGTCGACGCGGTACTTGCACCAGCGGTGCTCGACGGACGGCCAGCGCCACGCCAGCACGCCCAGGGTGATGGCGATGAACAGAACTCCCAGTGGAATGAGGAGTCGCAACCACCGCGGCATGCCGTCCACCGCGGCCAGCACGATCATCATCGCGAACAAGAGACCGGTGACGATGGCGAGTGCGACCAACCCGCCGACCAAGCGACCGTGCTGAACCACGCGCGGATCGAGGTGGTGAAATTGGCCGTCGTCGATGGTCTCGGACGGGGCGACGACGTCGGCCGTCTCGCTCACGAGCTGAGCTTCTCCTCGGCGAGCTTCTTGAAGCGGGGATCGTCGCGGATCTCGTCGAAGCCGGGATGGAGTCGTAGGATCGCGGGCGTGACTTGCGAGGGGATCGACAGCAAGTACTCGATCTCCTTGATCGCGGCGTCGTAGTCGCCCACGCTGAGGTAGATGATCATGCGTTGATTGCGAATGTCAGACCCAGTCAGTGCATCCTTGCTCACGGGGAGCAGGTCGACCGCTTTGTTCACCAAACGCAGCGACTCCTCTTTCTGCCCGAGAAGAGCGAGCAGCGACGCGTAACCGGCCAAAAGATTCGCGTCGTTGGGATTGGCATCAACCTTCGGCTTCAAGAATACGCGCGCCGAGTCTCCGTAGATGAGGCTCCGCGCATGATCGTTCTGGAAGTGGTACGCGATGGCGCGCGTCACGTAGTACTGCGTGGTGTCGGTGTACGGAATGGCGCGCAGGTTCGGCAGAAGCTTGTGAACGCTGGCGTAGTCGCGCTCCATGATGTAGACCTGCGCGCGGAACAGGGCGATGCTGCCGAAGCGCTTCACATACGGATCGAGCATGGCACCGCACGCGGC
>JAICFA010000330.1 GCA_025923935.1 Candidatus Krumholzibacteriia bacterium | reverse complement strand
CCGCCATCTCGGCTTCGAGCGACTGGGGTGGTACGCGCCCGGCGGGCGCTTGGGGTTGAGGTGCAGTTTTTACAATTTCAGCCACGGGGCCTCCTCCGTGGCGGAAGTCTACCGCACGATCAAGCGTAGAGGGAATCAATGACACTAGGAAAGATGGGGACGCGCTGTGGAAAGACGGTGGATAAAGCCGCCTATTCTGTTGATAGCATTACACGGCTTTCAGTACGAAGGTGAACGTCCCCTCTTTGGCGTCGCCCTTGTCCTTGACATCCATCAAGAGCGCGGGGTCGAAAATGCCGTCGCGGTCATTGGCGGGCTCGCCCGGAAAGTAGAGCTGTGTGGTCATCACGCGCTGATTGGCCGGCTGCACGCGCACGTGGATGTGGCGCGTGCGTCCCGGATACATCCCCGGCACGATCGTCTCCAAGCGATAGCGTCCCTGCTCGTCGGTGAACTGATGCCCGCGTAGCTTGAAACCGACGTTGTCGTACTCGCCGTCGTCGTCTGCTTGCCAAAAATCGAGCAGGGCATTCGCGACCGGCTTGCAGTCGGTGGTGAGCACGGTGCCGGTGACCAGAATCGGTGTGCCCTTGGTGCCGGGGTCCAACAGAGAGGTGCGCTGGGGCGAATCGGGCGAGTAGAACGGACCCGCGGTCTGGCGCGGCGTCACGTCGTCGTCATCCGGGCATTCGGGCGTTGGGGGTTTCGTCTGCGATTGGGCGCGAGCCGCCGACTGCCACCGCGGGAGCACGCACAGTGCAACCAGTCCGACCAGAAAACGGCGCCGAGTCGTTTGGATCTCGAACATCATGACTAGCTACGCCGGCGGGACGCCTTTGGTTCCAGACTCAGCCTTTGTGCCGCTTGAAGAATTGCACGGCGCGCTCGTGCTTTTCGGCGGCCGCGCGGCTGGCAAAGGTGCCCAGGTTTCGCCGCTTACCGGTCTTGGGGTCGATCTTGCGCGAGTAGAGTCGATAACGGCCGTCTTTCAGCTTCCGAATCATATCTTGCCTTCGTAGTCGGTGCGGTTGACGTAGCCCGCGGATCCTTCCTCCGATATCACGCGACCGGGGATGCCCACCACCACTCCGTGGTCGGGCACGTCTTTCGTCACCACACTATTGGCGCCGATCGCCGCGAAGTTTCCGACCTTGATCCTGCCGACGACCTTGGCACCCGGGCCGATGTAGACGTTGTCGCCGATGGTCGGACATCCCTGTCTCTCACCTCTATTGATTACCCCGAGGGTGACGCCGTGCGAGATATTACAGTTCTTGCCGATCACGCACTCTTCATTGACGACGATGCCACCGAAGTGTCCGATGTAAAATCCGCTCCCGATCTGCGTCTCGAAGGGAATCGAAATACCGAACTTGTACGTGTAGTGAATGAACATCCGCCGGGCGAACGGTTGGTAAAAGAAGTAATTGAGCAGCAGATTGCCTTTGGTGTAACGACAGGTGCGCATCCAAAAGTTGAACTTGAAGGCGCTGCCGCGGGTAACGTGCTTGAACAGCGTGCGCGAGTCGACGCGATCGGAGATACGATACAGATCGGATCGCACGAGATAGCGATACTCTCGAAACGACATGCTCACGAGCGCAACGCCTTTTCTTTGCGGCCGCAGCCGTCGGCCGGCAGATTGGTATCGCTCGCCATGAATGCCCTCCCGTTTGCGTGCTATACGATCAAGCGCTGGAAGCGTTCCGTTCCCCGCAGCCCGTCCCACTCGGGCTCGATGCGCGCGCGCGCCACAATGAAGGCGCCGTTCTCCGACGTGGCTGAGCGTTCCAGCAACTCCAACGCCTCGTCATTCTCACGCCGCAGCGCATGAATGGCGGCTGCGTAGTAGCGCGTGAACGGATCGTCGGCGCCCAGTGCAACGCGCTGCGCGAACGCATCCATTCCGGTGTCAAACGCTTCCTCGGCTCGCTCACG
The DNA here is from genome assembly GCA_025923935.1 of Candidatus Krumholzibacteriia bacterium. Taxonomy (GTDB): domain Bacteria; phylum Krumholzibacteriota; class Krumholzibacteriia; order WVZY01; family JAKEHA01; genus JAKEHA01. Next base: position 1,075 of record JAICFA010000330.1, on the reverse strand, counting down.
GTGGCCGGCGCCCAAGTGGGCCGCACCCAGGCGTGTGTGCAACTCGATGCGAATTCGCAAGCGCAGCGCGTGATCGACACGCTCGACGAAGTTCATCTCGCTTAAGAAAGCGTCGCGCGCCTCTTCGTAGCGCTTTTGCAGCGCGAACAAGTGACCGAGGCGCATGTAGGCGCCAACCAGATGAATGCCTTGCTGCCCGGAGAGGAAGTTCTCTTGCAGCTCGATGGCGCGCTTGGCGGCTTTTTCACCGCGCTTGAAGTCGCGCAGCAGTGCCCGGCAATGCGCCAGCTGGAGCCAGTACCAACCCGCTTCGGGATTGCGCTCGACCGCACGGGCGAACGTCGCTTCGGCCTCCTTGAAGTCGGCGTTGCCGATGAGCAGCCCGCGACCCAGCCCGGCCAGCACGCGCGAATCGTCGGGTGCCAACGACAACGCACGGCGGAGTGCGTCGACCCCTTCGCGCACCACACCCTGCGAGACCAGAGCCAGCCCCAGCTCGCGCCACACGCGCGCGACGCGCGGCCGATTCTCGAGCACCTGGCGCAAAATGGAAATTCCGCGCTCGCGAATCTCGGGTGCGACGAGGTAGTCGCCTTTCTGGGCGTAGGCGGCCCCGAGCTCGATCTGCGCGCGGATGTAGTCGGGGTCGAGTGCGAGAGCGCGCTCGAACAGCAAAATGGCGCGGTCGAGCGACTCATAGGAATCGGCGCGGATGTTGAGCAGCCCTTTTGAGTACGCTTCATACGCCGCGACCACTTTGGTGTCGTCGCCTTCGTGCGCCGCGGCCACACTGCCGCGCAGTCCGGTCGCGAGATCCGCGACGACGCGATCTTGCAGCTCGAAGATGGCGTCCATACGCCCGTCGATTTTCACCGCGCGCACCACCCGGCTCGATTCGACTTCGACCACGCGGCCGGTGACACGCACCTGCTCGCCCAATCGCTGGTACGCGCCCGCGACCACCCAGCGCGCGCCGATCATGCGCCCCAGTTGCACCGCATCGTCGGGGGCGAGCTCGGTAGCTTCGGCTCCGAGGCGCCGCAAGCTCTCGCGCAGCTGCTCGCGCCCCCACACT
>JAICFA010000329.1 GCA_025923935.1 Candidatus Krumholzibacteriia bacterium | reverse complement strand
TCAACACCGCGCAGCTGGGTTTCACCGCGTATCGCTCGACCGATCTCGCGCGTCAATCGTCGCGCACCTTCGTCGTCATCTCCAACTTCCACAAAGCAATTTCACTCCTTTCCATCCTGGCGGGCTCGGCGTTTCTGGCCGCCATCGTGCTCTTGCAAGTGCAAGAGTTGCGCAAGTCGCTGGGGGTGTTGCGGGTCATTGGCTTTTCGAAGCGCCGCATCTACACCACCGTGGTGGGAGAAACCGTGCTGCTGGCTAACGTGGGAGCGACTGCCGGCGTGCTGCTGGGGTTGGTGGTGTCGCGGGGTGTCAATGCGTACTACCGGCGCTACTTCGACACGGATCTGGTCTTCTCGAGTGTGACCGCGTCACAGGTGGCACTGGCGTTTGGGGTGGCGACGTTGGTGGGTGTGGTGGTCGGATCGCTCGCGACGGGCTACTTGTTCAAGCTGCGCGTCAACGAGGTACTGGGACGATGATCGCTCGCGTCGCGGTTCGCAACGTGCTCCGCCACCGCCTGCGCTCGGCCTTCACGGTGGCGGCACTGGCCATTGCGGTGGCGCTGCTCGCCGACATGCTCATGCTGTCGAGCGGGATGGAAAAGACATTCTACCGCGTGCTGTCTTCGGTCGGTTACGAAGTACGCGTGTGTCCGCGGGGGACGCTTCCGTTCTCAACGGACGCAGTTGTTTTTGAAAGCGAGCGCGTCACACGCGCGCTTGAAAAACAAGCGCGCGTAGAAAGATGGCTGCGCGTACTCGGCACGACGCTGTACTCGGATTCGACCTCCTTGTTCGCGATGGGCATCGATGGCCGCGGTCAGTCGCTCTATCGCGTAGTGCGTGGCAGCGATCTCCACGACGGTAACGGCGTCAAGACTCCGGTGCTTCTCAATGAGAACGCGGCGGCGGCGTTAGGCGCCGAGGTCGGCGATGAGGTCTTGTTGCGAACGGCCCCACCCGGTTTGTCGCTCGACGCGCGCGCCGAGCGTCGCGATTTTGTGGTCGCGGGGATTGTGGCGATGGAGTTCGACTTGGCGCAGCAGCGAACCATAGTGCTCCCGATCGAGGCGGTCTATCGACTACGACCGGAGAGCGAGGGCGCTGCGTCGTTCGTGCTGGCCAAGGTGCGCGCAGCGGACCAGACGGGATTTGCTCCGCTGGCGGATCAGCGCGCCGTGGCCGCCTCCCTCGCGCAGGAATTCCCCGAGCTCTCCGTCTACTCCGTCGACGAATTGATGGCGGCGCTGCAGGGCCAGCTTGCATACTTCAAACAGTTCGCGCGCATCCTGTCGACCATCAGCGTATTCATCACGTTCTTGCTGATCGCCGTGGTGCTGACGATTGCGGTGGGCGAGCGGCGCGGAGAAATTGCGGCCTTGCGCAGCATGGGATTCCGCCGGACGTCGGTGGGTGCGATGGTGCTGGGCGAAAGCGTGGTGCTGGTCGCCATCGGCGCGGCGGTGGGATCGGTGCTCGGTTGGTTTCTGGCGGGATACCTCGATCGTATCCTGACGCAATCGCCGAGCTTGCCGGCGGGCTATCGCTTCTTTGTCCCTGCGCCGCGCGAGATCGTGTTGGCGGTCGTGATCACCGGTGTGGCCGGTGCGATGGCCGCGCTGATTCCCGCGATTGCGGCGTCGCGCGTCGACATCCCCCGCACACTCCACGAGGAGGTCGTATGAGCACCGAGGCCGTGATCCGCGCCGAAGCAGTGGGCAAAAATTACCGCGTGGGCTCCTCTATTATAGAGGCCGTGGGAGGTTTCGGTTTGTCGGTATCGCCCGGAGAGTTCGTGGCGTTGATGGGACCCAGCGGATGCGGCAAGAGCACGCTGCTCAATCTGTTCGGCTGCATCGACACGCCCAGCAGCGGCCGCTTGGAGGTTTTCGGTCGCGATGTGACTGCGATGTCGGAAGGCGAGCGCGCCGCGCTGCGACTGCGCCGCATCGGCTTCGTCTTCCAACGCTTCTATCTCCTGCCGGTACTGACCGCCTACGAAAACGTCGAGCTGCCCATGCTGGAGGCGCGCGTGTCAAAGCACGACCGGCGCACCCGCGTGCGCGAATTGCTGGAACGCGTCGGGCTGTCGCACCGCATGCATCACCGGCCGTATCAACTCTCCGGCGGCGAGATGCAGCGGGTGGCGATTGCGCGCGCACTGTGCAACCGCCCCGACCTGTTGATTGCCGATGAACCGACGGGCGAGCTGGATCGCAAGACGGGGGCGGCGATCTTGGCGTTGATTGAGGAGCTGCGCAGCGACGGCCTCGCCATCGTCATGGCGACGCACGACGCGCACGCCGCCGAGCTCGCCGACCGGATCGTCGACATGGAGCGGGTGGCCGCGTGAATACACTGTCGTTCATCGGCAAAGGGTTGCGCATGCGCCCGCAGCGCACCGCATTCTTGCTGCTGGGGTTCGCCGTCGGCGTCATGGTGATGACGGTGCTGCTCTCCGTCGGGACCGCGGTGCTCGAACAAGCGCTCGACGAAGACCTGACCGGCGGCGGCGACATCGTCCTGCTCCCCTTCGGCATCGATGTCTCCGTGCTCAAGACGGGCGGGGTCACGTCGATGAACTTCGACATCCCCAACGCGCGCTACCTCACACGCGAGCTCTTGAGTACGCGGCGGCTGCGCGACGTCGAGGTGGTGTCGCCCGAGCTCACGCGCGTGTACGCGACTCTCATGCACGGCGAAGCGGAGCAGCTGGTGCGCATCGACGGTGTGGTGCCGTCGCGCTTTCACGCATTGTGGCCGGCGATGACGGCGCTCCCGGACGGGCGCGGCGAGCACAGCTACATCGACCCCGATTTTGTCGCCATGCTGAACGAGATCGATGTCTTTCACGCGCCCGAGGTCGACAGCGCGCAAACCTGGGCCGAGTGGCACTACTTCAATTACCACGATGATTCCGGACTCTCGCTGTACGCTTCTGTGAGTGCTATCGCGACCGCGGGCGACCTGGCGGCGAGCGGTTATTCGCGCGCCAACGTGCTGCTCGAGCTGGTC
>JAICFA010000328.1 GCA_025923935.1 Candidatus Krumholzibacteriia bacterium | reverse complement strand
GCGCACTTGTCGCCCAAATGGATCCTGGAAGGAATTCGCCGCTTCGCCCAAGAGCGGCCGCAGCGATTGCAGCGCGCGCGCGACCTTTTCGGCAGGCTGGAAGCCTAACGCGCCCGTGATCGGACGACGCTTCGCGCACTACGACATCGTCGAGAAGCTCGGCCAAGGCGGCATGGGCGAGGTGTACCGCGCCCATGATACCAAGCTCGGCCGCGACGTCGCGCTGAAGATCCTCTCCGGTGAAAAAGCGCTCGACCCCGAGCGGCGCGGGCGCTTCGAACGCGAGGCGCGCGCGGTCGCCGCGCTCAAGCACCCCAACATCGTCACCATTTATTCGGTCGAAGAGCTCGACGGAGTTCCCTTCCTCACCATGGAGCTGGTGGAGGGAAAATCGCTCGCCGAAGTGATTCCCGCGGACGGCATGCGCCTGGATCGCTTCTTCGAGTATTCCATTCCGCTGGCGGACGCGATCGGCTGGGCGCACGACCGCGGTATCACCCATCGCGACTTGAAGCCGTCGAACATCATGATCGACCGCGACGGTCGCGTGAAGGTGCTCGACTTTGGATTGGCCAAAGTGTTCGCCGCGGCGACCAATCCGGAAACGGCCGAGACGGTAATTCGAACGCACGACACCGCGGCGGGCCGCATTCTGGGCACACCCGCGTACATGTCGCCGGAGCAAGCGGAGGGCAAACCGGTCGACAATCGGTCGGACATCTTCTCGCTCGGCACGGTGCTGTACGAGATGTCGACCGGACGCCGGCCCTTCGAAGGCGACACGCCCATCTCAACCATCAGCTCGATTCTCAAGGACCAGCCGAGATCGGTCTCCGACTTGAAGCCCGCCAATCCGCGCGAGCTCGGTCGCATCGTCGCCCATTGCCTCGAAAAAGATCCCGAGCGCCGCTTTCAAACCGCCAAAGACGTGCGCAACGAATTGGAAGGACTGCGACGCGAAGTCGACTCGGGCGAGCTCGGGGCGGCATCGCCGCGCACAGTGCGCGAACCAAAATCGGTGCCGGCGATGACGTGGATCGCGATCGCAGGGTTTCTACTCGTTGCCGCGACGGTGTTGTTCGTAAAGAATCGTGACTCCGGCAATGGAAGACTTCCCTCACCACCCGGTACCGCGGGCGTCGGTTCCTTTCCCGCGCACCCCGACACGCGCCAGATGGCGGTCGTGCTCCCGTTCGAGAATCTTGGCCCTGCCGAGGACGCGTATTTTGCGGCCGGCGTCACCGAAGAGATCACGAGCCGTCTCTCGTCAGTGAGCGGACTGGGCGTCATCTCCCGCCGCAGCGCCGAGAACTACGCCGAGAGCGGAAAGACCATCAAGCAGATCGGGCAGGATCTCGGCGTCGACTATGTGCTCGAAGGCAGTGTGCGCTGGGCGAAGACGCCGGACGGCAAAGGGCGTGTGCGCATCACGCCCCAGTTGGTGCGCGTTGCCGACGACACACCCATGTGGTCCGAAACTTACGATCGCGAAGTGACCGACATCTTCGATATTCAGACCGAGATCGCGAATCGGGTGGTGGACGCGCTGGGTGTAACCTTGCAAGCGGGCGAGCGCGAGCAGTTGGGAGAGCGGCTCACGTCGAGCTTAGAAGCAAACGAGCTTCTGGTACGTGCCAAGACCTCCACGTGCAGTTTCTTCATCGCCGGATGTGCCGAAGAGATCGTCGGCTGGTTGGAGCAAGCGCTGGCACTCGACCCGAAATTTCTGGCCGCGTGGTACGAGCTGTCCTTCCATCATGCGTCGATGTACCACCTGGACATTGACCGGACAGAAGCACGCCTGGCCCGTGCCAAGGACGCCCTCGACCATGCGGTTGCAATCGATCCCGAGCACCCGTTCACGCGCCTCGCGCGTGGGTTCTACTATTACTACGGGTTCCGTGACTACGATCGCGCACTGTTGGAATTCCAGGCCGTGGTCGCGGAGCGACCGAACGATGCCGAGGCGCATTGGGCCGCGTCGTTGATCCATCGCCGCAAAGGCGCGTGGGAAGAAAGTAGGCGCGAGATGGAGCGGGCCATCGAGCTCGACCCGAAGAATACCGACTTCCTTTGGGACCTGGCCGACACCTACGACGCGTTGCGGCGCCCGGAGCTCGCCATGAAGACTTTCGAGCGCGCGCAAGCGATCCATGACGATGTCGGTCTGACGACGGAAATGGTGAGCACTATTCTACGATACAGCCCGGGGACCGATCAGGGACGGGCTGTGCTCGACCGTGAGCCCAATCAAGACGACCCCAATCTGGTTTGGGCATGGACCAACATCTACTTGCAAGAGCGCAATTTTACGAAGGCCATCGAATTATTGCAGCGCGTCGAAGCCGGCGAGCCCGCTGGGCGGGCACAGGTGCAGGGATCCGTGGCGATCGTGGAAGCGTTGCGCGACGGCAAGGAAAAGGCGCGGCCGTCGCTCGAGCGCGCGGCCGATGCCTCCGCGCTGGTCGCGCGCGACTCACCGAGTAATGCCGGGAACCGCATCGCGCTCGCTACGCTCTATGCGTACCTGGGACGGGCGGATGAGGCGCTGCGAGAGGCGAAGGTGGCAGTCGACTTGACTGCGAAGGATATGATGTCCGCTCCCCAAGCGCTGGAGGCTCTGGCGATCGTGTACGCCCACCTCGGTCGCGCCGACGAGGCCATCGAGCTGATCACGCGAGTCCTCGGAATGAATTACGACGAGCCACTGACCGTCTACAGCCTGCAGAAGGACCCCCGCTGGGATCCGCTACGCGACAATCCCAAGTTCCAGGCGCTGCTGAAGGGTTCGAGCTAGCCTTTGGGGGGAGAGGGCCGCGCGTTGCGGCGCGGCCCTCTCCTTTTCTTCGTTATTCGTCCAAGCACTTCACCTGCTCGCGATAGCTGTCGGTCCCCTTCTCGTGTACCACGAGATGGATAAACTGCTTTTCCGACGCTTCCTCGAACACGATGCGATTGCTTTGCATCGCGACGCGCGCGTCGTGCAGGTCGAGGAAGCCGTGCTGCACATCGCTGGCACTCACCCGAAATGC
>JAICFA010000327.1 GCA_025923935.1 Candidatus Krumholzibacteriia bacterium | reverse complement strand
TGTCGCGGTAGCGGTTGGCAGTTTCGCACGCTTGCTCGAAGCCGTCGTTCAATGCGGCTTGCGCCACGGTACCGCGCAAGCACGCGGTGGTGCCGATCAAGCCGTTGGCGTGCGACGCGAGCACGTCAAAATCGATACGCGGCTTGTAATAGAAGCCTTCGAGATACGCGATCGACGACAGCTTGACCAGGTTGTGGTAGCCCTCGAGGTCGCGCGCGAGCAGGATCAGGTGGTCGGTGTGCGACGGCTCGCCCTTCTTGCGGCCACGGTCGTGGCGGCTGCCGCGCGTGATGTACGCTTCCATGCCGAGGATGGGCTTGATGCCGTGCTTTTTGGCCGCCTTGTAGAAATGGATCAAGCCGAAGAGGCTGCCGTGGTCGGTCAGTGCCACCGCCGGCATACCGAGGTCGTGGGCGCGGCGCACCAGATCTTCGACTTTGATGGAGCCGTCGAGGAGGCTGAACTCCGAGTGGGCGTGCAGATGAACGAACGGAGCCGGCATATCGACGGGCTTTCAGCGAGATGCGATGGACACGGTGGCGTCGACGCTCGACGAGTTGCCGATGCGATCGAAGGCGACGACGCGGACGGGTTGCGCGCCGATTATAGAAGCGTCGCGCAGGGCGACAACGATTTTTTTGGCGACGAAGTCCCAGCGCCAGATTTGTTGCTTTCCACCCACGAACACCTGGGTGCGCGCCTCGTCGAAGCCGGAGCCTTCATCGTCGACGGGGATGCGGATCTCGGAGTACTCGCTACCGGTGGCGTACGAAACGGTTTGCACCGCTTCCGGTTTCCCCAGCCACGGGGCGGCGTCGTCGCGCAACACGGCGTAAACACCGGGCCGGTCGACGGACGCGCGCACGCCGGATGAATCCGCGGTGGTACTGAGGTAGGACCACGGCCCGCCGTTTCGCCCGGCACGATACACGCCGTCGCGCGGCTCTACGCCGGCGACCGCAAAGCGGAGCACCGCGCTCTTCTTGAAGACCCACCCCGCCGGTCCCAGCTCGATCGCCTGCGAACGCGGCACCAGACGGCGCTGCCGCCCGGCGTCCGCCTCCCCCACGACGGCGGCGAACACCACCTGGTCGGCAAAGACCGACCCTACGGCGTAGTCGAGCTCCACACCCGACGTCACCGGGACCGTCCCCGAATCCGCGGCCGCGATGGCGGTGAACGCCAGCGACACGTCGTCGTCGTTGGGTGAGAACGACGGGTGCGCCTCCGAGAACACGCGGCGGTTCCCCACCAGCTCCTTCGCGTGCATGTAGACGGTGTCGGCGAATTCCTCGTGCTCGTCGACGTCGCGCCGCTCGGTCAAGCGATGCCGCGGACGCTCGACCGGCACCACCGCGAAGTCGCCGAGGAAGAACGCACCGCCCAGGTCCACCGCGACGTGGCTCTGCCGCCAGCGCTCTTGCGCGAGCGGGCGGCGCGACATTCGCGGGGCCTCGGGAAGCGAATCGGTATAAATGAACGCCACCTCCGAGCGATTGCCGGAGGCGTCGACGGCCACCAGCCTGCCGTGGTGGACGAGCCGCGTGCTGGGTGCGGGGGAAACGCGGCCGCCGCGCAGGAACTCGACGCGCTCGCGGGTATCGCCGGGGCGTTGATACAGACAGAATAGCTCGGTGCCGCGCGCGCGCATCGAGCCGATCTCGAGCGCGTAGTCGACGTGGCGCACTTCGTCGAAGCGAAAGCGATCGAAAACGGCGCGCGTCAGCTGGGTGCCGTCGGACCAGACTTGCAGCTCGTAGGGGGTGAGGCGCCCCGAGTGTCCGTCGACGCGGTCGAAGACCGTCGCCGCGAGCCCCACGTTGCCCGCAAAGCGCAGCGTATCGTCGATCTGATACCTCCCCGCCGCCACGCGGCGCGGCTCCAGCTCGAGCGGGTAGCAACCGCCCTCGATGACGGCCTCGCTGGAAAGCGGCACGAAGGCGAGACGGGGAAAGCTGGGGCGGTCGTCGTCGGGGAGCAGGAGGCCGTTCTTGAGCGGGTTCAACGGCTGGTCCTCCAGGGTGCGCACCTCGAAGTGCAAGTGGGGTGCGGTGGCACCGGTGGATCCCGAGTACGCGATCACGTCGCCGCGATGCACGCGGAAACGCTCCTTGGGCAGGGCGAGATCGACGGTGTACTTGCCGACCGCGGCCTGGGCGGCGGCCAGGGTTTCTTCCAGCGCGGGAGAGAACTCGGCGAGGTGGGCGTATAAGACCTGTACTCCCGAATCGAGGGTCAGGTGGATCGCCTTGCCGTAGCCGCGCGAGCCGGCGCGCACGCGCGAGACCCAACCGTCGGCCACGGCGACGCACGGTATCCCTTCACGGCCGTATGTGCGTACGTCGACACCGGCGTGGAAGCGGCCGTCGCGAAAATCGCAAAAGCCGGACGACAGTCCGGGCTCGATCTTCGCCGGCCAGGTGAAGGGTTCGGGCGCGGGCGACGACGAGCCCGCCGCGATGGCGGCCGCGATCGCGCACAGGGCGAGCTTGATTTCACGTGTGTGCTGCATAGAGAAATGTCGCCGTGATGCGAGTCCGCACGCTACCACCGTCTTGCGCGCACTGTCAAAAACCGAGTGCGCCATTCGCAACCTTGCCACCCGATTGCAGTTGTGGTAGATTGACGGCTTCCCTTTTTAACCCGCGCCGGGACCGAACGTTTCGGAATCGCTTTGCAGGAGACGTGATGTTGCCATGATGAAGGCCATGCGCGAAAACACCAAGGTCGTCCTTTGGATCGTGGTGGTCGCGTTCGTAATCACCATGTTTGCCGTCTGGGGCCTGGACATTCAGTCGAGCGGCCAGTCGGGCGGTCAGAACGTGGTCGGAAAAATCGATGACGTCACCATCACGCCCGAGACCTACCAAGCCATCTACACCCAGCTGTCGCAGCAGATGCGCGCCCAAAACCCTACTGGGACGGTGACCAACGCGCAGGAAGAGATGATCCGCGAGCAGGCGTGGGAGAACATCGTCAACAACGTGCTGACCGCTCGCGAAGTCGAACGTCTCGGCATCACCGTGACCGACGAAGAGATCCTCAACACCATTCGCACCTCGCCTCCACCGGAGATCCAGCAATACT
>JAICFA010000326.1 GCA_025923935.1 Candidatus Krumholzibacteriia bacterium | reverse complement strand
CGAGCTTCGGCGAGGTCGAGAAGCGCCAGGCGGACACCATCACCAAGCTCAAGAACGACGTCGAGAAGAAGCTCAACGCCCTCGTCCCCAGCGACGAAGAAGCCGACGAGCGTCACGAAACCATGAACGCCATCAAGGACGGCATCGCGGAGATCAAGGACACCATCGACGCGCGCAACGACGGCTTCGAGACCCTGACAACCACCGTCTCCGACCTGGTGCTGGGTTTCGACGACAGCATCAAGCAGATCAAATCGCAGTGGGAGCAGATCATGGTGCGCATGCAGGCCATGGAAGCGCTCGCGCCCAAGATCCAGGGTGTCGAGACCAGCGTCGGCAAAGCCATCGACAACATCGACCGCCTCGAGCGCAATTGGGCCGAGATGATGGATGTGGTGCGCACCGATCGCAAGAAGGACGACTCCGCGTCGCAAGCCAAGCGGCGCGAAGCGATGAAGTTCAACAACCTCGGCGTCACCAGCTTCCACAACGGCGACATGAAGCTCGCGCGCGACCAGTTCCTGGAAGCGCTCAAGCGTGACGACTCCTTCGCGGAGTGCTACAACAACCTCGGCCTGGTGTTCACCGAGCTGGGCGAGAACGAGCGCGCGGCGGATGCGTTCAGCAAGGCGATCAAGCTCAACGCCGATCTCCACGCCGCGTACAACAACCTCGGCTACGTGTATTACAAACAGGCGAGCTACGACCGGGCGGTCGAGATGTACAACGAGGCACTGCGCCGCAGCCCCAACAACAGCTCGGCGCACACCAACCTCGGTAACGCGCACTTCAAACTGGGGCACAAGGAAGAGGCGCGACGGGCGTGGAAGAAGGCCATCGAGCTCGACCCGTCCAACGACAAGGCTCAGCGCAGCCTCAAGAGCCTCGACGCCTAGCTCCGAAAATTTGCGGCCCTAAAACACGATCCCCGCACCGGTCAAAGCCCGGTACGGGGATCGTCGCTGTTCGGGATGCAACGAAAAGAGAGAGCTACAGAGCCGCCTCCGTTGCCGGAGCCGCGACAATCTTCTGATTGCGCAGCACCGACTTGGCTTGCGGGCCCTTGGGGCTATCCATCAACTCGTACTCCACCGTCTCCCCTTCAGCCAGAGTGCGATAGCCGTCGTCGCGAATCTCCGAATAGTGGACGAAGATGTCGCGCGCGCCGTCGTCGCTCAGGATGAACCCATACCCTTTGTTTTCGTTGAACCATTTGACTTTACCAGTCTGGCGCAATTCCGAATTCCCCCTTTCTGAAAGCAAGAATCCATCGCGTGCCGACGGCACCCGATGGATCCCCTACTGCTAGATTAATGGTCTCGCTGCAAAACTGGCCAACCTTGCCTGTGAGCCAGTGGGGATTCTATCACGCTCTTCGTAGCGGTGTCAAGGCGCGATACGAAACGCGCGCACGCAATGCGCCGCGGCGCGAAACGATACGGAACACACAGCACAGCGCAGTCCGACCCGTTCCGCTGCCGTTGCATTCCGCCCGCCACGCGTCCGGCCGCGTTTTTCCGAGCAACCGTTTGTCGCGTCGCGACGCCTCGTTGCTGGGGTTGGCGCGCGCGTTAGAGCGCCGACCGGTGGCATGGAATTTGCCCTTTCTCGTTCGCCGACAACGCGTTTGCGAAGGTCGTCGGATACGAAAGGTCGAACGTTGAGAACATCGATTCCACATGCCGCGATGCTCGGAGAAAGCGGAGAGGTCACCAAGTCCTCTCTGAACGAGCTCATTCGGCAAGCGCTCGACGCCAGCGCGCACAAGCCCACCTCGCTCGAGGTGTACGACAGCGTCACCCAGCGCGTGCTGTTCTTCCGCGACCGCCAGATTTACGCCGCCGCGGAGATCGCGGACGGCCAGTTTACGCCCACGTCGATTCGCGACTTCATCGTCGGTGCGACACAGATGAGCTTCCCGCGCGCGTACTGGTACGAGCTCAACACCAAGATCCTGCACTCGCTCTTGGTGGTCTCGCAGAAGAAGCCCGCGCTGCGCGTCATGACCAATCTGGTCGACCTCGACACCTTGTTGGACAGGATCGAAGCGGAAGGCAAGAGCTCCATCGTGGCCGCGACGCGCGACGACTTCTTCGCACTGTTGCGCTACGAAAAAGGCAAGGTGGCCGCGCTGTGCATGGAGCTGTCGTCGTCGACGCCGCGCGAGGGCTCGTTTCGCGAGGAGTTCCTGGTAAAGGCGTATACGCGTTCGGCGGAGACACCGCTCACCATCAGCTTGTACGAGGACTTCCTGGTTTCGTACGCGCCGGACGCGAAAAATCTGCCCGAGTCATTCAACGGACGCTTCGAGGACGTGTTTCTGTCGAAGCCGCCCGTCGTCGTGCTGCGCTTCAAGGAGCGCGAGATCGGCCGCTGGGAAGTCGACCGCCAGCGCCTGCGCATCGGCCGCACGCCCGATAACGACATCGTGATCGACAACCTGGCTGTCTCGCGCCTGCACGCCTTGATCGAGGAAGAAAAGGGCGGCTACTTCTTGCGCGATTGCGACAGCTTGAACGGCACCGAAGTGAACGGCAATCGCATCAGCCGCCGCAAGCTGGAAGACGGCGACGAGATCACCATCGCCAAGCACACCATCTTGTTCCGCGTCCAGGGTGGACACGACGTACCCGAGCCGGAAACCATGGCGGGCTTCGACCAGACCATGATCTTCCAGCGCAGCGCGCTCGGAACCACGCCGCTGAACCCGCCGGCGCCGCCGCACGCGCCCGCCGTGACATCCACCAAGGCGAGCGACGACGTGCGCACCGCCACCTTGAACGCGGTCGATGCCAAGCGCGCACCGCGCCTGGTGGTACACACCGAGTTCGGCGAGCGCGTCATCGAGATCGAGGACGACGCGGTCGTGATCGGCAAGGATATGGATGCCGACGTGCACGTGGCCGGTATTTTCGTGGCGGGACGCCACGCCGAGATCACGCGCGAAAACGGCCGCACCATCCTGCGGCGCCTCGGCGGCCTGCGCCCCGTGAAGGTGGGCGGCCGCAACGTCAAAGAAGTCGAGCTCAAGAACAACGACGAGATTCAAATCGGCGACGAGTCGTTCGTGTTTCAGGAATAGCGAGACACCACCATGCGCT
>JAICFA010000325.1 GCA_025923935.1 Candidatus Krumholzibacteriia bacterium | reverse complement strand
GTCGACGTACTTGAGGGTGAACTTGAAGGCGGTGATGCGCCAGCGGTCGCCGGCTTTTTCCAGGCCGAAGTCGTAGCTGCCGACGAAGGTGCGCGTGTTCTGTTGAGTCGGGTTGGGGAGGTAGTGGATCGCGATCCCATAGCAAAAGGCACTCGCGGTGCCGTTCTCGACGGTGACCAAGTAGTTCCCCACCTGGTGATGGATCGCCTGCATCGGCTTCAACCCCGACTCCCATGCCGCCACGATCTCGTCGGGCGTCATGTGCCGCGGCTCGCCCGCGCCCATCGACGACATGTCGAAGAGCACACTGGGCGCGAAGCAATTGCGCACCAGCGACCAGCGGCGATTGTCGGTGTAGACGAAGAGCGTGTTGATGGTCTCGATGATGCGCGCTTGCTCGGTGAGCTGATCGATCGCCGTCATCGGGTCTCGCTCCATTTCGGTTGGCTTCGTTCCGATATCTTGCCCGTGTATTCGATCTGCACCGCCATGCGCGACATCCGTTCATAGAGACGTCGCTCGCCGAGGAGGGGCCACCAATCGTACAGAAAAATCTCGAGCGGCCGCCACATCGACACCCACCCGCCGATGATCAAGGTTTCCCTCAGCACAACGCCGATGGTACCGGGCACGTTGTCGGTCACCACAGCACTCGCCATGACGGCGGTGATTAGAAACGCCAGTCCGATGGCGAGACTGACCCAGCCTTGCTTGATCATGCGCCGCAGACGCCGCCCCGTGTAGTCGGCCTCGCGCGCGAAATGATCGCGCACTGCGTCGCCCACAATCCGGCCGTCGTCAGCCGGGCGGGTTGACTCATCCACGTACAGCACCAGGCCGATCTTCCGATCGCGCGGGATGTCACGCGCGCTCTCGACGATGTACGTGGAGGCCTTGCGATCGAGGTCCCTGATGTGGAACGGCGACGGGTCCAACGAGTCGAAGAGCTGGCTCAACGACGCGATGTGAACCTTGATGACGCTGCAATCGGCGACGTCATCGCCGGTATAGGGTCGGTCGCTCATGGGCCAAAGATACGATCCGGTACTTGCGAGGGCCACGTCATCTCGGGATCGAGATAGACCCATTCCAGCGCCGGCCCCATCGCGCGAAAGATTTCGAATTGCTGCGGATCGGCGTCGAGGTAGAGCATAAACATGCGCGCGAGCCCATACGCTTCTTCGGTCGTCACGACGATGGCGCGTCGCGCGTCACGTGGGAATGGATTGTGCTTGGCGAGACTTCGAATCGCCTCGCTCGTCAGGATGATCTTGGTGGTATCGAGAAAGCTGACGATCTGACGGAACGTGGGGTTGAAACGAGGGTCGGCGCGCAACACCAGCGCGTGCGCGATGATTTCGTCGTCCGCGAGCACTCCCCACGCGCGCGTGAAGACAAGCCCGTGGGCGGCGTCGATGAGATACGAGGCCGACATACGCGCTAGATTAGCACACGGCCGGGGACGTCATCGCCCCCGGCACCCGGAATCTTATCACAAGCTCACGAACCCGACGCGGTCAGACCGCGGCGCTCGAGCAGCGGGGTGATCTCCGGCTCGCGCCCGCGGAACTTCTTGTAGAGGACCATCGGGTCGTCGGTGCCGCCCGCCGAGAGGATGTACTTGCGGAACTTGTCGGCGGTCGCCTGATCGAACAGTCCCGCTTCCTTGAACGCCTGGAACGCATCCGCGTCCACCACTTCGGCCCACACGTAGCTGTAGTAGCCCGACGAATAACCGCCCGCGAAAATGTGGCGGAAATAGGTGCTGCGGTAGCGCGGCGTGATCTCGGGAATGAGGCCCAGTTTGTTCATGCGCGCGCTCTCGTACGCCACCACGTCGGCCGGGACGGCGCTGCCCGACTCGAGCGTGTGCCAGTCCATATCCAGGTACGACGCCGCCAGGTACTCCACGGTGGCGAAGCCCTGGTTGAACAACTTCGCGTTGTTCATCTTGGCGATGAGGTCGTCGGGAATCGTCTCGCCCGTCTTGTAGTGGCGCGCGTAGGTCTTCAGGACCTCGGGCTGTGTGGCCCAGTTTTCGAACACCTGCGACGGCATCTCGACGAAGTCGCGCGCCACATTGGTGCCGGCCAGGCTGGAGTAGGTCACTTCCGACATCATGCCGTGAAGCGCATGGCCGAACTCGTGGAACAAGGTCGCCGTTTCGTCCAGCGACAACAGCGCCGGCTCGTCGGCGGTCGCGCGCGAGACGTTGGACACGTTCACTATGACAGGACGAACCTCGGTGCCGCCCACGTGCGACTGCTGGCGGTACTCGCTCATCCACGCACCGTTGCGCTTGCCCGGCCGCGGGTGGAAATCGGCGTAGTAGACCGCGAGGTGGGAGCCGTCCTTATCCTTCACTTCGAACGTGCGCACTTCATCGTTGTACTTGGGAAGGTCGAAGCGTTCCTCGAAGGTGATCCCCCACAGCTTGGTGGCGGTGTCGAACATCCCCTTGCGCACGTTGTCGAGCACGAAGTAGGGACGCAGCACCGAGTCGTCGAACTCGTAGCGCGCCTTTTTTACTTTTTCCGCGTAATACCACCAATCCCATGCCGCCAGGTTGTTCTTGCCGCCTTCGGCGTCGATGATCTTTTGCATGGCGTCGCGCTCCGACGCGGCGCGCGCCAGTGCCGGCGTCCACAGCTGGTCGAGCAGCTTGAACACCTGGCTCGGCTCCTTCGCCATGTTCTCTTCCAGGACGTAGTGCGCGTGGCTCTTGTAGCCGAGGAGCTTGGCGCGCTCGGAGCGCAGCGCCGACTCCTCTTTGAGCAACTCCTTGTTGTCGAGCTCGCCGCCGTTGTTGCCGCGCTCGATGTACGCACGGTAGATCTTCTCGCGCAGCGCGCGATTTTGCGCGTAGGTCAAAAACGGCTCGATGCTGGGACGGTGCAGGGTGAAGACCCACTTCCCTTCCATGCCTGCGTCCTTGGCCGCTTGCGCCGCGCCTTCGACGGCGGTCGCCGGCAGCCCGGCCAGGTCGGCCTTGTTCTCGATCACGAGCTTATAGTTGTTTTCCTCGGCCAGAATGTTTTCGCCGAACTTGAGCTCGAGCACTGAAAGCCGCTCGTTGATCTCGCGCAGCTTCGCCTTGTCTTTCTCGTTGAGATTCGCACCCCCGCGCACGAAGGACTTGTAGGTCTCCTTGAGC
>JAICFA010000324.1 GCA_025923935.1 Candidatus Krumholzibacteriia bacterium | reverse complement strand
CGCTACTATTGTCGCGCGCAACGACAGCCCGGATGTCGGCTTCGAAGCCAGCATCAATCCCTATCGCGGATGCCAACATGGCTGCGTCTACTGTTTCGCGCGACCGACGCACGAATATCTCGGTCTATCCGCTGGCCTCGATTTCGAGACCAAGATCTTCGTGAAGGACAATGCGGCGCAACTGCTGCGCGCGAAGCTGCTGTCGAAAGCGTGGAAGCCAACGCCGCTGGCGTTGTCCGGTGTCACCGATCCCTTCCAGCCCATCGAGCGCAAGCTCCGCATCACGCGCGGCGTCTTGGAAGTCCTCGCCGAGTTTCGCAACCCCGTGATCATCATTACCAAGAACCATCTGGTGACGCGTGACGTCGACTTGCTCGCGTCGCTCGCCGAGCACAACGCCGTGCGGGTGTGCGTCTCGATTACGACACTGGACAGCAAGCTCGCGCGCACGATGGAGCCGCGCACCTCATCGCCCGAACGCCGCTTCGACGCGGTGCACACACTCTCCCAGGCCGGCGTGCCGGTGTGCGTGTTGATGGCGCCCATCGTGCCGGGCCTGACCGACTGGGAGATCCCGCGCGTGCTGGAGCGTGCGGCCCAGGCGGGCGCGCGCGGCGCGGGCTACGTCGTGCTGCGCTTACCGCACGGAGTGAAGCAAATATTCGAGCAGTGGCTGGAAACACACTACCCCGAACACAAAGACAAAGTGCTCTCGCGCGTACGCGCGCTGCGCGGTGGCAAGCTCTACGATTCGACGTGGGGGGAACGCGGGACGGGGACAGGATTCTTCGCACAACAGATCGCGGCCTTGTTCGACGCGAGCGAGCGCAAGTACGGCCTCGACGGCCGCGATGAGGGCGTGTCGACGGCGGCCTTCCGTCGTCCGCAGCCGCTCCAGCGCGATTTGTTTGGGTAACTACTTCGCGAGCGCGCGTAACGCGAAGGTGTGAGTCTCTTCGAACGTGGCGATTGAGGTTGCGGAGAAACGCAGATCGCGGAGACGCCCGTCGCTCAATCCATATATCCACCCGTGTACGGTAAGGGGCTGGTTGCGCCGCCACGCATCCTGCACCACCGTGGTCTCGCATACGTGGCGCGCCTGGTCGATCACGTTGAGCTCGCACAAGCGGTCCACCCGCGCGTCTTCGCCGTCCACGGGGTCGAGCAGGGCCGCATGCCGCTCGCTCACGTCCTGCACGTGGCGCAGCCAGTTGTCGATCAATCCCAATCGCTCGCTCGAAAGTGCGGCCCGCACCCCACCACAGCCGTAATGCCCGCAGACGATGACGTGCTCGACGCGCAGCACGTCGACTGCGAATTGCAACACCGAGAGACAATTCAGATCGGTATGCACCACCACATTGGCCACGTTGCGATGGACGAACAGCTCGCCGGGCAAAAGACCCACGATCTCGTTGGCGGGGACACGGCTGTCGGAGCAGCCGATCCATAGATACTCGGGCGCTTGCTGGGCCACCAGCCGCTGGAAGAAGTTGGGCTCGCGCTGGACTTGGCGCGCGGCCCAAGCTCGGTTATTGTCGAACAGATGGTCGAGGGTCGACATGAATCGATCAAGCGGCCACGTCGAATGGAACCACCGGGTCGACGTCGGCTTCGTAGTCGACGCCGGGGATGCCGAAACCAAACAGCCGCAGGAATTCCTCTTGGTAGCCCTTGAAGTCGGTGAGCTCGTTCAGATTCTCGGTGGTGAGGCGCGGCCAGATGCGATCGACTTCGGCCTGCACGTTCTCGCGCATCTCCCAATCGTCTAGGCGCAGGCGGCCGTGGTCGTCGACCGTGGGCGCTTTGCCGGCGTATAGCAATGTCTCGAACATGCGCTGCGCTTGCTCGATGCAGCCTTCGTGGAGGCGCTTGGCCTTCATGATCTTGAACAAGAGCGAGATGTAGAGCGGAACTACCGGAATGGCCGAGCTCGCCTGCGTCACCACCGCCTTCATGACCGACACGTACGCGGCACCGCCTTTCGCGCGCAAACGGTCGTCGATGGCGCGGCCCGCGCGCTCCAAGTCTTCTTTCGCCTGGCCGATGGTGCCGTCGCGGTAGATGGGCCAAGTGAGCTTGGGCCCGACGTAGGTGTACGCGACACTCTTGCAGCCGTCCGCGAGGAGTTTCTCGCCCGCGAGTACCTCCATCCACGCTTCCCAGTCGTCGCCGCCCATCACCTGGACCGTGTCCGCGATCTCCTGCGGAGAAGCGGGCTCGATGGTGATGTCGGTTACCAGCGCACGGTCGGTATCTACCGTCTTACCATGGTACGGCGCGCCGATCGGCTTCAACACCGACTTCGCCGCTGCGCCGTTGGCCAGCGTGCGACGCGGTGCAGCGAGACTGTACACCACCAGATCGACCGGCCCGATCTCGCGCACGGCCGCGACCACGCGCTCCTTGGCCTCGCTCGAGAAGGCGTCGACGTTCAAGCTTCGGGCCGCGAGGCCGGCCGCGTGCGCATGCTTCTCGAACGACGCGGAGTTGTACCAGCCCGCCGTGGCGGGGCGGTTCTCGGCCGGCTCACGCTCGAGAAATACGCCAACGGTGGCTGCATTGCTGCCAAACGCAGCGCTGATGCGCGATGCCAATCCATAGCCGGTCGAGGCACCGATCACGAGCGCGCGCTTGGGACCGTTCTTGAGCTGGGGCCGCGCGCGCACCACGTCGATCTGCGAGCGCACGTTGGCGTCGCAACCCACGGGATGCGTGGTGATGCACACGAAACCGCGGATCTTCGGCTTGATGATCATGGATTCCCCCGAGTGCTAAGCGTCGACCGGCTCGCTGCGACGCCGCTCCACCTCGCGCACGATGGCGTCGGCGAGCGAGCGTGTAGTGCCCTTGCCGCCCAAGTCGGGTGTCAGCACGTCGTGGTGCTCGGTGGTAATGGTGCGCACCGACTTGCGGATGCGCACGTAGGCGTCGGCGTCGCCCAAATGGTGGCACATCATGGCGGCGGACAGAATCATGTCGATGGGATTGGCGATCCCTTTGCCGGAGATGTCGGGCGCGGAGCCGTGGATGGCCTCGAATACCGCGCAATCGGGGCCATAGTTGGCACCCGGCGCCAGTCCCAGCCCGCCAATGAGACCCGCCGCGAGATCACTCACGATGTCGCCGTACAGATTCTCGAGCAGCAGCACGTCGAACT
>JAICFA010000323.1 GCA_025923935.1 Candidatus Krumholzibacteriia bacterium | reverse complement strand
TGGAGAATATGCGCGTGCGCGTGCCCGACGCCGTCGCAGTCAGTGTGACCAACGCGTTCGGCGAGTTGTGGGTGCGTGGACCG
The DNA here is from genome assembly GCA_025923935.1 of Candidatus Krumholzibacteriia bacterium. Taxonomy (GTDB): domain Bacteria; phylum Krumholzibacteriota; class Krumholzibacteriia; order WVZY01; family JAKEHA01; genus JAKEHA01. The sequence goes on along the minus strand of JAICFA010000323.1, from coordinate 3,082 downwards.
TGCGCCACGGGCGTGAACAAGCGGGGAGGGATCACGATCTCGGCGGGAGACATGAATCCCGAGCGCATTCAGATCGACGACGTCCGCATGAGCGGTCCGGTGACGGCGAACGTCGGCGATCGCGTTGGCGACGTGGTCGGTGTGATGAGCTATCGATTCGGGAATTTCGAGGTGCTGCCGGAATCGATCGCTGAGCCGGTGATCGTTGAAATCAAGCCGGAGATGACGCGGCTTCGCAGCGACGAGGGTCATCTCACCGTCGCCTCGTTCAATGTGCGCAATCTGAACCGCGAAGACGCGGAGAGAATCGCGGCCATCGCTCACATCATCGCCATCAATCTGGGCAGCCCCGACATCCTTGCGCTGCAAGAGATACAGGACGACTCGGGTTCGGTGAACGACGGCACCGTGGACGCCCGTCGGACTTACGCGGCGTTGATCGACGCGATTTGGGAAACGGGCGGCCCGCGGTACGACTTTCGCGACATCGCGCCAGAGGATGGTCACGACGGCGGAGAACCGGGCGCCAACATCCGAGTCGGGTTCCTCTTCCGCCCCGACCGCGTCGAGTTTGTGGATCGTGGCAGCGCACGGGCGACCACAACGACCTGGATTGTCGAAGGAAGCGACGGAGTTTCGCTGTCGCACAGTCCGGGACGGATCGATCCGATGAACGACGCCTGGCGATCCTCACGAAAGCCGCTTGCTGCCGAGTTCGAGTTCGACGGACGAAGGCTGTTCGTGATTGCGTGTCATCTTACGTCGCGCGGAGGATCGACACCGCTTTTCGGTGCGACGCAGCCGCCTCTAATCGGAGGTGAAGCTCAACGCATACAACAGGCTTCGGTCACGGCAGCCTTCGTGGACAGGTTGCTCGCTCTAGACCGCTCGGCCGCCGTCGTGGTTTTGGGGGACTTCAACGACTTTCAATTTTCTCCGACGTTGACCAGGCTCCGCCGCGACTTGGTGAACTTGACGGATCTACTGCCGCCATCGGAGCGGTACTCATACAACTTCGAAGGAAACTCGCAAGCGCTCGATCATATTCTAGTGAGCGCCGCGCTAGCGCGCGGCGCTGGCTATGACATCGTGCACGTGTCGTCAGAGTTCACCGGTGCGGCCAGCGATCACGATCCGGTCGTAGCGCGATTGCAAATCGTGTCGGTCGAGGAAGAACCGGCGATCGTCGCCTTTCCCAATCCGTTTCGGGCGGCGACTCGCATCGCCTACAAGTTAGAGCGCGCGGCTTCGGTGTCGGTCGTGGTGTACGACGTCGCGGGCCGCCCGGTTCGCAAGGTGCACGAGCGACACGAGCCATCGGGCGACCATGACGTCATGTGGGACGGCCTCAATGATCGACGGCGTCCTGCACCCGCGGGAGTTTACTTTGTTCGTGTGCTCGCTTCGGGAGTGGCCGAGACAGCGAGGGTAGTCCGAATACCGTAACTTGGGATGGGGTGGAGGTGGGGAATGCATACCACGGTTTTTTCCGGCGCAGTCGTCGGAATTCAAGGTCTCGTCATCGAAGTGGAAGTCGACATCGCGCGTGGGATTCCCGCGTTCTCGGTGGTGGGGCTTCCCAACGCGGCGGTGCGCGAAAGCCGCGAGCGCGTCACGGCAGCAGTGAAGAACTCGGGCTGGCAGTTTCCGCTCGAGCGCATCACCGTCAACCTCGCGCCCGCGGACGTCAAGAAAGAAGGCTCCGCCTTCGATCTCGCGATCGCGGTAGGAATGTTGCTTGCGTCCAAACAGGCGGAAGCCACCACGACGCGCACGCTCTTCATTGGTGAGCTAGCCCTCGACGGCTCGCTGCGAAAAGTACCCGGCGTCCTTCCGATTCTTCTGCACGCACGCGCGCACGGGTTCATGCGTGCCGTCGTCCCGCTCGCCAATCTGGAAGAAACCCGTGTCGTCGACGGCGTGCAAGTGCTGGCGTGCGAGTCGCTGCGCGCGGCCGTCGCGGTGGCACTCGCCTCACCCGACGCGGAGTTCGACGCCGCCATCGACGGACGTGTGGTCACCAAAGACGCCGACGCACCCGTCCCAACGCCGCGCGACGAAGGGGCCTCCGCACTCGACATGGCGGACGTGGTCGGTCAGGAAGCGGTCAAACGAGCGCTCTTGATCGCCGCGGCGGGCGGCCATCACGTACTAATGACGGGCCCGCCGGGCGCAGGGAAGACCATGCTTGCGCGCCGCTTCGCGGGCATTCTGCCGCGCCTCACCTCCGAGCGCGCCATCGAAACCACGATGATCTACAGCATCGTCGGCTTGCTGTCGAACGGCGGGTTCATCACGCGCGCGCCGTTTCGCGCGCCGCACCATAGCGCCAGCGACGCGGGACTGATCGGCGGCGGTAGCGTTCCTCGACCCGGCGAGGTGACCCTCGCGCACAACGGTGTGTTGTTTCTCGACGAGCTGCCCGAGTTTCGTCGCCACGTGCTGGAAACCCTGCGCGAGCCGTTGGAAGAAGGCTCCATCACCATCTCGCGCGCGCGCAGCGCGGTGACATTTCCCGCGCGTTTCCAGCTCATCGGCGCCAGCAATCCGTGTCCGTGCGGGTACCACGGGTCGACCGTCAAGCAGTGCACGTGCTCTCCTATCATGCGCGAGAACTATTTCGGGAAGATTTCGGGGCCGCTTTTGGATCGCATCGCGATCCACGTCACCGTACGTCCGGTCGACGTGGAGGCGTGGTCGATCCAAGATGCCGGCGCGCGCATGACGAGTGCGGCCATGCGCGATGCAGCCGCGTGCGCCCGAGAGCTACAATCGCGCCGCTTCGATGGCGTACCCGGCATTGATTGCAATGCTCGCATTCCGGAGGGCCTGTTCGCTACCTACTGCACAATGGAAGCGAGCGCCGAGGCGTTGTTCGTCCGCGCGCAGAAATCGTTGCTGGTGAGTGCGCGGGCACGCGGTCACATCGTGCGCGTCGCACGCACGCTCGCGGACCTCGAGAGAAGCGATCGCATCGCGGAGCGACACATCGCGGAGGCGGTGGGGTATCGGGGGCGGGATTCACGGTAGTAATCCAGTTTTCTGTCGCCACGCCGTCATGCAGGGCGGTTGACGTGCATGG
>JAICFA010000322.1 GCA_025923935.1 Candidatus Krumholzibacteriia bacterium | reverse complement strand
TCGATCGCCCGCAAGAAACGCGCGTCGCGCCGCGCGAAGCCCTGCGTCGAGTGCGCGCCACATCCCGCTCATGAAACGCGCGCCCCGCAGCTCGGCGAGCGCTCGTCCGCGCGCCCGCTCCGGCCTCGCTCGCACCGCGGCGTGGGAGCACTTCATAACCAACGACCGCGCGCGTCGCGTGGCGCTCGCGGGTCTCGTCCTGGTGACGCGGCTGCCCTTGCTGGTACGCGCGGACTTCGTCTCATACGACGGAACCTACTACATCAATCAAGCGAAGGCGCTGCTGCACGGGTCACTGGGGGGCGGTGCGTTTCCGATCGGCTATCCGCTCTTGATCGCGCCCGTGCTCGCGATTGTGCGCGACGGTGTCCTGGCGGCGGCGTTGGTGTCGCTCGCGGCGTCGATCGGGTCGGTGCTGGTATTCGAAGCCATTTGCCGTCGCCGGCTGTCACCGGCCCTCTCGTTGTTTGCGGCGTTGATTCTCGCGTTCACGCCTCTTTTCATGCGCGTCTCGGTGCTGAGTGTCTCGGAGTCGGCCTACACATTTTGGGTGCTGCTCGCATTTCTCGAGCTCGACCGGCGTCCCTGGGCGAGCGGGTTGTCGATTGGAATGGCAGCGGCAACACGCCCGGAAGCGCTCGCGATTGCGGGCGTGCTCGGTGCCGCCGCGATCTACCGCAGCATACGCCGGCAAGCGTACGCCACACGGCGCGCGCTGGCCGCTTTCGCGCTATGCTTTGTGGTCGTTTACGGCGCCAGCGTGGCCGCGATGTCGGCCGCGCATGGCCGTTTCACTCCGCTCTCTCGTGCCGGGGCGATGCGCTCGATCGAGCTGCCGTGGCAATTTCGTGAGCGCATGATCGCGTTCGAGGGGAAAGAGAAGCTGCAGGCGGCCATCGAGCGCGACCAGCCCGAGTTCCATCGCAGTGAATCGTACGCGCAGGGGGCAGTGTCGATCGTCGCGAGCCTCGCGCGCCACTTGATGGTGCTCGTACCCGCGCTCGCGGTGGTGGGTGCGGTTACCTATCGCGGTGTGTTCGCCCTCGCGCTCGTGCCGCTGGTGTTCATTCCGTTGTTCACCGAAGTGCGCGGCCAGAGCCGGTGGCTCGTGCCGTACCTGCCACCACTCATCTATTACGCCGTGTTGACGGCGGGGCAGATTCATCCCGAACGGATCCGTCGCTGGGTGCTCCTCGCGATGGGGGTGCTGGCGCTGGCGTCGTTGGGGGTGAATCGCGGCGTATTTTCCTCTGGTGTCGAGAACGAGTTCCGGCCGACGCGCGACGTGGCGCGCCGTTTTGCCGGGCGCGTGGCAGCGGGCGACCTAGTGGGCGACCGCAAGCCGTACTTCGCGTTCTACTCGGGTGCCCAGTACGCCGAGATTCCTGCCGCACCCTACAACGAAACCATCGCCTACATGGACGAACGCGGGGTTCGCTATCTCGCGCTCAACGAAAAAACCATCGACCGTCTGCGTCCCGCGCTGCGGCCCTTGGTCTACGACGCTGCTGCCGTGCGGGGCGAGCTTCGCTACCGGCAGATTGTCCATGAAGACACCGGCGACTTGATCTACGAGCGCACGGGCGACGCCGATTCGCTCGCGCTGCGACGCTTGACCGAGCCGCAGGAAGGCGACCTGACGCCGTCGTGGTCGCCCGATGGACGCCGGCTGGCGTTTCGTCGCTACGTCCCCGGTGGCGAGGCGGCGGTGTGCGTCGTCGATCGCGACGGCGGGAATCTCCGCGAGCTCGTGCGCACCTCGCGCGAGCGCGACCCCCTCGCGTGGTCGCCGGACGGCGCACGCGTGGTGTACACCGCACGCATCGAGGACAACTTCGAGCTGGTGGCGATCGACGTGGCGACTGGGCGGACCACGCGCATCGCGAGCACGCATGCACACGAATGGAGCCCGTCCTACGCGCGGTTGGACGGGCGCTTGGTATTTTGCAGCGACCGCGGCGACGAGCCCGCGGCGTGGATGCTGGTGCCCGGCGAGATCGACCCGCGCCGCATCTCACCCGCGCGCACGGTCGCCGATCTGGCCAGCGTGTCGCCTTCGGGAAAGCGCGCCGCGTGGGTGGACATCGAGGGGCGTCTGATTCTGTGGAATCTGGAATCGAACGAAGGCGTGGGTGTGTACGAGCCGCGTGGCGTCATCTCGCCCGCGTCGTGGAGCGCCGACGAGCGCATGGTGGTGGTGGAAGCGTACGACTGGGGCGCGGCGCACCTCTACTTGGTCGACAGCAACGATGGTCGCGCGCTCCTGCTCACCCATTCGCGTAGCGGCGAAGGCATGCCATCGTGGAGTCCGGACGGCGACGAGATCGCGGCGGTGACGGCGCGGGGCGGCCCACCGAGCGTGTGGATCTATTCCAACTTGAAGCCGTTCTTGGACCGGCTGAACGAAACCTACGACGTCTGGGTGCTGAAACGGCCGGAGCAGCTGCGCACTCCGCCGCCCAAGGGGCTACGTCGCGTGATCGCGAACTAGAGGATTACGCGTTCGAGCTATTGGCGCGGCGAGGCAGGAGCCTCCGCGGCGACCGGGGGGCGCATCATCACGGTGCGCATAGGGAAGGGGATGTCAATCCGCTCTTCGCGGTAGCGCTTGTGCAGCGCTTTCACCAGCTCGTGCTGCGCCAGATACTGCGCGCCGTAGTCGGAATAGCGCAGGATGACGTTGAATTGGATGCTCGAGTCGGCGAAGGTATGGAAGCGCACCACCGGCTCGAAGTCCTTTACCGCTCCCTCGATCCGATTGATCACGTCGCGCGCGACTTCGATTGTCACCCGCTCCACCTTTTCCAAGTCGCTGTCGTACGACACGCCGATGGTCGTGCGTACGGCAAAGTCGCGCTCCTGCAGTGAGTAATTGGTGACGATCGCCTGCGCCAGCTTGGTGTTGGGGATGATCACCATATTGTTGTTCAGCATCTTGATGGTGGCGCTGCGCCAGCCGATGTCATGCACAAAGCCTTCCTGGCCGCCGTCGATGTGGACGTAGTCGCCGACGTTGATCTGTCGCGACGCCAGCACTTGCAGTCCCGCAAAGAAATTCGCCAGCGTATCCTGAAGGGCAAGGGCCACTGCCAACCCGCCCACCCCCAACGCGGTGAGAATGGGGGTCACCTTGATGCCCATCGTCTGGAAGATGACGATGCCGCTCCAGCCG
>JAICFA010000321.1 GCA_025923935.1 Candidatus Krumholzibacteriia bacterium | reverse complement strand
GTGATCTCGTTGTTACTGCGCCTCTACGATCCGACGCAGGGCCGGATCACGGTGGGCGGGCGCGACGTGCGCGAGGTTCCGCTGCACGAGCTGCGCGACATGGTGGGACTGGTGCCGCAAGACATCTTCCTATTTTCAGAATCGATCCGCGACAACATCGCGTTTGGTGTGAAAGAACTCCCCGATCCGGTGCTGCACGAAGTGACGCGCACGGCGTCGATCTACGATGAAGTGACCGAGTTCCCGCACCAATTCGAGTCGATGATCGGCGAGCGCGGCATCAACCTCTCGGGTGGACAGAAGCAGCGCGTCGCCATCGCGCGCGCGCTGGCGAAACGCCCGCGCAACCAGGTGCTGGATGACGCGCTTTCGTCGGTGGACGCGACCACCGAGGAAGCGATTCTGCAATCGCTGCGCAGCGAGTTGGAGAACCGCACCGCCATTCTGATCTCGCATCGCATCTCTACCGCGCGCCAAGCCGACCGCGTCATCGTGCTCGATGATGGTCGCATCGTGGAGCATGGCACGCACGAAGAGCTCATTGCACTGGGCGGACTGTATGCCGACATGCACCACAAGCAGATGCTGATGGTGGCGTTGGAGGGGGCATGACGGAGTACATCCAGGCCGACGAGCTGCAGGAAAAGCCGTACGACGGCCGCTTGATGAGGCGGTTGCTGCGGTACCTCAAGCCGTACAAAAAATACGTCGGCGGCAGCGTGGTCTTGCTGGCCGTCGAGTCGCTGCTCGAGCTGGCCCCGCCCTTCGTCACCAAGATTGCGATCGATCGCTATCTCGCGCCCACCGGCGACATCACGCTGGATGCGCGCCACGCGGGATTGTTCCAGGTGGTCGTGGTGCTGGGTGTGGCGTTATTGGCCGGCTTCTTCGCGAGCTACGCGCACGGGCTCATGATGAGTGTCGTGGGGCAGCGCGTGATGTTCGACATGCGCATGCAGATCTTCCGGCGCCTGCAGAAGCTCGACGTGGCCTTCTTCGACCGCAATCCGGTCGGGCGCCTGATGACGCGCCTCACCAACGACGTCGAGACGTTGAACGAAATGTTTACCGCCGGCGTGGTCGCGATCTTCCTCGACATCTTCACGCTGGCCGGCATCTTGATCGTATTGATGTGGCTCAATTGGAAGCTCGCACTCTTGACCTTTACCGTGCTGCCGCTCCTTTATGTGTGTGCACACCTATTCCGCACCAAGGCGCGCGAATCGTATCGCAACGTGCGCGTGCGCCTGGCGGCGCTGAATACATTTGTGCAGGAGAACGTGACCGGCATGGCGGTAGTACAGGTCTTCAACCGTCAGGATGCGCAGTTCGACCGCTTCAAGCGCCTCAACAAGAACCTCTACAACGCGCACATCCAGGGTGTGGTGGCGCACGCGGTGTTCTATCCCGCGGTCGAATTGCTGAGCTCAGTGGCCATCGCGCTCATCGTGGCGTTTGGAGGTATGGACGTCGTCACCGGGGCAATGACGTTCGGTTCGCTGGTGGCGTTCATTCAGTACGCGCAGCGCTTCTACCGTCCTATTAGTGATTTGTCGGAAAAGTACAACATCTTGCAATCGGCGATGGCGTCGTCGGAGCGCATCTTCGGAATACTCGACCGCGAGCCTAAGATCGTGGACGCGGCGCAGCCCGCGACCATTCCGAACCGTCCCTCCGAAGTCGTGTTCGACCACGTGAGCTTCTTCTATAACAAGGACGCGCAGGTGCTGCACGACGTCTCGTTCCGCGTGGCACCGGGCGAAAAGGTCGCCATCGTCGGCTACACCGGCGCGGGCAAGACCACGATCATCTCGCTCTTGTCGCGCTTCTACGACGTGGAAGAGGGGCGCATATTGATCGACGGTGTCGACGTGCGCCAATACCGCCTCACCGACTTGCGCCGCCACATCGCCACCGTGCTGCAGGACGTGTTCTTGTTCTCCGGCAGCGTGGCGCACAACATCCACTTGGGCGACCCCAGCATCACCGACGAGCGCATGCGCGAGGTGGCGCGCTACATCAATGCCGAGCGCTTCATCGAGCGCTTGCCCAAGAAGTACGATGAAGGCGTGGGCGAGCGCGGCAGCTCGTTGTCGGTGGGCGAGCGGCAATTGCTGTCGTTCGCGCGCGCGCTGGTCTACGACCCCAAGATTCTCGTTCTCGACGAAGCCACCTCCAGCGTCGACACCGAGACCGAATTTTTGGTGCAGGACGCGCTGCGCAAGTTCATGGCGGGCCGGACCTCCATTGTCATTGCGCACCGCTTGTCGACGATTCGCTACGTCGACCGTATTCTCGTGCTGCACAAGGGCCGCGTGGTGGAAGAGGGGACGCACGCCGAGCTGCTGGCCAAGGGCGGGCATTACGCCAAGCTCTACGAGCTGCAGTTCAAGGATCAAGAGACGCGGGAGATGGTGGATTGAAAAAGCGCGTCGACCTCTTCGACAGCACCTACAGCCATTTCACCGAGAACGTCCTCGACGCCATCCGCAAAGACACCTACGGCGTCGACATCGGCCAGAACAGCTGGCTCACCGTCGACGAATACGAGCGCTGGCTGCCGTGGCTCGAGCTCTCCGCGGAAAAACATGTTCTCGAAGTCGCGAGCGGCTCCGGCGGTCCGGCCGCCTACATGGTGCGAACGACGGGTTGTCGCCTCACAGGTATTGACGCGAACGAGAGCGGAGTGGCGACCGCAAACGCCATGGCGGCAAAATCGGAGTCCGCTCAGCTGTTGCGATTCCAAGTCGCCGACGCCACCGCGCGCTTGCCCTTTGATGACAACTCCTTCGACGCGCTCATCTGCATCGACTCCATGAATCACTTTCCCGACCGGCTCGCCGTGTGGAAGGAATGGTGCCGCGTGCTGCGTCCGGGACGTCGCGCGCTCTTCACCGATCCCGTCGTCATCACGGGGCCTGTGACCAACGACGAGCTGGCGCTGCGCAGCTCGATCGGGCTGTTTCTGTTCGTGCCGCCCGGTGTGAACGAGCGCTTGATCGGAGAAGCCGGTTTCAACTTGGTGCGGCAAGAAGACGTGACTGCGAACGCCACGCTCACGTCGGGACGCTGGCGCGACGCGCGCGCACGCCGCCGCGACGACCTGATCAAGATCGAAGGGGAGGAACGCTTCGAAGGATTGCAGAAGTTTTTCGGGGCGGTGCACCAGCTGACCAGCGAGCGGCGCTTGTCG
>JAICFA010000320.1 GCA_025923935.1 Candidatus Krumholzibacteriia bacterium | reverse complement strand
GTGGTGACGGTGGGCGCCGACGTGCTGGAGACCTTCGGGCATCCGGTGGCGTTCGCGCGCGCACTCGCGCGCAAGCACGACTCCAAGGAACACTTCACCTGGTTCCACGTCGAGCCGCACGCGTCCATGACGGGCTTCAAGGCCACCGAGCGCATGTCGCTCAGGCCCGGCTCGGAAGGATACTTCCTCGCCTTCTTGCTGCACTCCGTGGCCGCTGCGCAGGCTGCGTCGGTCCCCGCCGTGTCGATCGACAAGGCGGCCGAGATGACCGGCATGTCGCGCGAATCGCTCACCAAGATCGCTGACGCACTCGCGCACGCGCACGCACCGCTGGTCGTGGCGGGTGGCGTGTCGACGGCGAGCGAAAACGGTCTCGATGTGGCGCGTCTGGCCGCACTCATCCAACTCGGTACGGGCCAAAACGGACGGACCATCGACCTCGCGCGCAGCACCGACTATTCGCGCGTAGGTACCATGGCCGACATCGACCGTTTGCGCACGCAGCTCGATGCCAATCAGATCGGTACGGCGATCATCTTCAATACCGACCCGGTCGGTCTCATTCCCGAGGGCAACGCGCTTGCCACGTCGCTCGACAAGGCGTCGTTCCTCGTCGGTGTGGGCACCATCATGAACGCCACGCTGGAGCGCTGCGACGTGGTGCTGCCGCTCTCGCACTCGTACGAGTCGTGGGGCGACGTCGAGCCGGTCGCGGGTGTCGTCAACGTCATCCAGCCGACCATGAAGCCACTCTTCGACACGCTCTCGGACGGCGACGTGCTGTTGCGCATCATGAGCGACGCCGGTGCGGCGGGCGAGACCACGTATCAGCAGTATGTGATGGATCGCTGGGCGCGCAATTACGGCGGTGGTGCGACCGATATGGTCAAGAAGGGTTGGGTAGAAGGTGCCGCCAGTGCGCCGGGTGCCTCCGCGCGTTCCGCGGACCACCGCTTCACGTTCGATTCGACGCCCGCCGCCAAAGCGGCACTCGTCATCGCACCGTCGATACGCTGGTACGACGGCCGCAGCGCGCAATTGGAACTGCTGCACGAAATCCCGGATCCGCTGTCTACCATGTCGTGGGATCCCTGGGTGTCGGTGGGGCTGGAGACGGCCGCGGCGATGGGCGTCGAAAACCGCTCGTTCGTGGAACTTCGCTCCGGGAACTGGTCGGCCAGCTTGCCGGTGCGCTTGCAGCCCGGACTCGCGCGCGACGTGTTCATGATTCAGCGCGGTGTCACAAGCCCGGCGGCCGGATGGTCGCGAGCGAGCGGGGAAGCCAACGCTGTGGTCGCCGACATTGCGGTGTCTCCGACAGTCAAGTCGGTGAAGGTGGCGATGCTGTCGGGTTCAATGACCGAAGCCGGGCGTGGCAGTGTGCCGGGCAGCGAACCCGAGCACTTCGGCGCGCTCAAGAAAATCCAAGAGCAGCACGCGCACGGCGAGGGTCACGAGCTCGAACACCAAGACGTCTCGTTTTATGCGCTCCCCGATTATCCGCACTATCGCTGGGCGATGGCCATCGATATGGACAAATGCGTGGCCTGCTCGGCGTGCGTGGCGGCGTGCTACATCGAGAACAACGTGCCCATCGTCGGCCGTGAGGAGCACCTGCGTGGTCGCGAGATGGCGTGGCTTCGTATCGAGCCCTACTACTCGGAGGACTATTCTCGCCTCGATACCGTTCCCACTATGTGCCAGCACTGCGACTACGCGCCGTGCGAGCCGGTGTGCCCGGTATACGCGACCTATCACAACAATGAGGGCTTGAACGTCCAGGTTTACAACCGCTGCGTGGGCACACGGTACTGCTCCAACAACTGCCCGTACAAGCAACGCCGTTTCAATTGGTTCGCCCACCAGCATCGGCCACATCCCATGGAGCTCATGACCAACCCCGATGTGTCGATGCGCGGCAAAGGTATCATGGAGAAGTGCACCATGTGCGTGCAGCGCATTCGCAAGGCGCGCGACGTGGCCAAGGACGAAGGCCGCCTGATTCAAGAGGGCGACTTCACCACGGCGTGCGCGGCCGCGTGCCCGGGTAGTGCCATCGTGTTCGGCAACCTGCTCGACGAAAAATCGCAGGTGTACCAATGGGCCCACGACGAGCGCGCGACGCGCTTGCTGGAAGAGCTCGGCACCAGTCCCGGCGTCTTCTATCTAAAGAAGAAAGGAGACGCGCATGGAGCATAAGAGCGCGGTAGCGGCCGCCGAAGCCCACCCGGCCTCGGAGGCGCGCCTCCAGATCGAGCGCGACGTCATCTCGGCCATGCAGCGGCCGGGATTGTTCTACTGGGGCATCGTCGGATTTTTCGGGATGGTGTTTGCGGTCGGGTTGTTGTTCTCGTGGGGCCGGATGATCTACAAGGGCCTCGGACTCTTGGGTATCGGGCACCCGGTGGGCTGGGCGGTCCTGATCGTCAATTTCGTCTTCTGGGTCGGTATCGCGCACTCGGGCACCCTGATCAGCGCGGTGCTGTTCTTGTTCCGTTCGAAGTTCCGCTCGAGTTTCAACCGCGCCGCCGAAGCGATGACCGTCATCGCCGTGATGTGCGCCGGCATGTATCCGCTGCTCCACTTGGGCCGCGTGTGGTACGCGTTTTGGCTGTTCCCGTATCCCAACCAGCGCCTCTTGTGGACCAACTTCAAGTCGCCGCTGGAGTGGGACGTGTTCGCGGTGAGCACGTACCTCACCATCAGCGTGGTGTTCTTCTACGTCGGCTTGATCCCCGATTTCGCGATCGTCAAGCGTTACACGCGTGGATTGCGCCGTCACGTCTATAGTGCCCTGTCGTTGGGTTGGGTGGGGAGCAAACGGCAGTGGCGCAATTACAACATGCTGTACGCGCTCTTGGCCGGTTTCGCCACCCCGCTGGTGCTGTCGGTGCACTCGGTCGTGTCCTGGGACTTCGCCATGGGTATCGTGCCCGGCTGGCACACGACGATCTTTGCGCCCTACTTCGTGGCCGGCGCCATCTTCTCCGGTTGCGGCATGGTGCTGACGCTGTGCATTCCTCTGCGCAAGATCCAACACCTCGAGAACGTCATGCCAATCGATCACTTCGAGAAGCTGGCCAAGACGATGCTGTTCACCTCGTTGATCGTCGGCTACGCCTACGTCACGGAGTTCGTGCTGGCGTACTACAGCGGCAACGTCTACGAGTTCGGCATCTTCCGCGACCGTGCCACGGGG
>JAICFA010000319.1 GCA_025923935.1 Candidatus Krumholzibacteriia bacterium | reverse complement strand
GACGTCGGCGCTCTTGATATTGCCGATCACCACCAAGACCATGTCGTCCGGGCGGTAGTATTGCTGGTGAAAGCGGTGTATGTCGTCGACGGTGTAGCTCGCGACCCGGTCGTGCACCGGTACGTGGCGCTCGCCGAAGCGGTAGGTTTGGTTGAGCGCCATCATGGCGAATTTGGTGAGCACGCCCTTGGGGTCGCGAATCACGTTGTCGAGCTCGGTCGTGACCTTTTTGGCCTCACGCTCGAGCGTGGCTTGGTCGCACTTGATGGCGCGCAGCCGCTCCGACTCGATCTGGAAGATCTCCTCCAGGCGGGTTCCCGCCACGATGTAGTCGATGTGCACGAAGTCGGCCACGGCTTCGGCGTTGAGCATGCCGTGGTCTTTCTGGATGGCGGCGATGGCAGCGTCGGGCGCGAACTGGCCCATGCCGCAGTAGATCGACAGGTGCTCGGCCAGGTGAGAGATCTGGGGCTGGCCCTTCGGTTCGACCATGAATCCCGCGCGGTACAACACCTCGACGGCGACGTTGTCGTCGGTGCGCTCTTCCTGCACGTAGACCGTCACCCCGTTGGCCAGTGTGAACGAGGTCAGCGTCCCCATGTCGCGACGGAAGTTGTCCTGGTCCGCGCGGTCGAACTTCTCCGCCTCTCGTTTATCGGTCTCGCAGGCGGGGAGAAGCAGGGCGACGGCTAGCAGGGCGGCGGCCCAGCCACGGTTCTTCGACATCGGACGGGTCCTTTCGAAAGCGGGATTCACACCGGAAACGGGAATCCGGGCATTATACGCGACTCTACGCCGTCGTTGAACCCCCGACAAAGGCGGCTGTTCCGCGGCGTGACTTCGCGACCCCACACACAAAGAGGTGTAAACGAAGTTAATAGAATGTGAAATGGGGAGTCACACGCGAGTATGCGCAGCCACTATTAACTCGCCGGATGTCAGTCACTTGCAACAATTTCGCGGCTGGCACGTCTTCTGCAATACGAACCGGCGGAAGGGCGCAGGAAACTCGTTTCCCCGCTCGCCGCAAAAGGAACAGGGGCAAAAAGAACATCCTGAATCGGTGGTGATGATTTCTTTGGGAAGACGCGGCCCGTATTCCCGTGACCGAATCGAGGTCAGCGCCGCGTCTCGTTGCTGAGAAGGAATCGACCCAGTCGACGTGGATGTCGCGAAACCCCGCCGTATCATGCAACGGCGGGGTTTTTCGCTTTCTGGACTAGACCAGAGCTTGCAGCATCGCGCGCACCGCTTCCAACTCGTCTTGGTTGACTGCGTGCCCAAAGCGTGGATAGAGACGCATGGTCACGCCGGCCTCCATTCTCCGCAACACCTCTGCGGTCTCCTCCACTCGCTCGCGCGGGATGTGCGGGTCCATATCGCTGCAACCCAGGAAGACCGGCGTCGCGTCGAATGAACCCGGGTAGTCGCGCGTCGTGCCGGGTGGACCGATCAGCCCACCGCTCAGCCCGGCAATTCCCCCGTAGCGCCGCGCGTGGCGCGCGGCGTATTCGAGCGTCAAGCACGCTCCCTGCGAAAAGCCCATCAGAAGCAGGCGCTGAGCACCCAGCCCCGCACCTTCGAAGCGCTGCACCAGCGACGCGATCACACCCAGGCCGGACGAGATGCCCGGTTCGTTGTCGGCGATGGGGGCGAGAAAGCTGTACGGGTACCACGTGTGCCCGGCGGCTTCGGGAGCGGCGTACGACACACCGTCGACGGCGAGCTCCGTCGCGAGCCCGAGAATGTCGGCAGCATCCGCGCCGCGTCCGTGTAGCAGGATCACGCCCGCGCGAGCCGTTTCCAGCGGCACGCCGGCATAGCGTACCGGCTGCGAACCGTGCGGATGGCTCCCGCCGCTCATGGATTATTCGAAGGAGCAACCGCGAGGGGTGCCACGTGCTTCTCGATCTCGGAGCGGTGCCGCTCCAGCCAGGGCGGGAGCTTGAGGTGAGTGCCGAGCTCGGCGGGTGACTCGTCGATGGCGAAGCCCGGCGGGTCGGTCGCAATCTCGAACAACACGCCTCCGGGCTCGCGAAAATAGATCGACTTGAAGTAGTGGCGGTCGAGCACCGGCGTCACGTCATGGCTCGCGTCGACCAAGCGCTCGCGCAGCGCGAGCTGGGCGGCATCGTCGGCGGCGCGAAACGCGATGTGGTGCACCACACCCACACCCATGCTGCCGCGCATGCGGCCGGGCTCGCATACCAGATCGAGGCGCAATCCCATGCCGGCGCCCGCCACCGCAAAGCGAAACCGGTTGTTGGCGTCTCCGCTCGCCGTGAAACCTAGAATATCGGTTAGCAAGTGTGCAGTGCGTTCGTATCCCGCAAGCGACAACGACGCGCTATGAAAGCCGCGGATGGCGTGCTCCGGCGGGACGTCGCCGTTCGACCAACCGGGGATGGATTCCGTGCCCGCCGCCGCGACGAGCTCGATGGCGACGCCGTCGCGGTCGCGCAGCACGAGGACGCTCTCGTCGAATCGCGACGCGGTCTGGGTAGAGACGTCGAGCCGCTTCAATCGATCGGTCCAAAACGACAACGAAGAAGAAGGAATCGCGAAGGCGGTGGCGGACACTTGCCCGGTGCCGATGCGCCCGCGCAGCGACTTCGCTCCCCACGGAAAGAAGGTGAGAATGGTCCCGGGTGTGCCGTCGTGGTCGCCGAAATAGAGGTGATAGGTCGCCGGATCGTCGAAGTTGACGGTGCGCTTGACCAGCCGCAACCCCAGCACCCGCGTGTAGAAGTCGACGTTCGCCTGCGCGTCGCCCGCCATCGCGGTGATGTGGTGGATGCCGAGCGTGCCGCCGATCGCGGTCATGGCATCGCCGCTCCGTTGCCCTTCAAGTGGCGGTCGAAGAACTCCGTCATCTTCCTATAAAGGTGGGTGCGGTCGGCGGAGCCGGCGATACCGTGCTCTTTCTGCGGGTACACCATGAAGTCGAAGTCCTTGCCCGCGTCGATGAGCGCGCGCACCAGTGCGATCGAGTTCTGCACGTGCACGTTGTCGTCCGCGTCGCCGTGCATCAATAGCAGGTGGTTCTTCAATTTGGGCGCGTGCGTGGTGGTCGCCGCTTCCTTATAGCCCGCTTCGTTGTCCTGCGGTCGCTTCATATAGCGCTCGGTATAGATGGTGTCGTACAGGCGCCAATCGGACACCGGTGCGACCGACACACCCGCCTTGAAGTTGTCGGTCGCG
>JAICFA010000318.1 GCA_025923935.1 Candidatus Krumholzibacteriia bacterium | reverse complement strand
GACCGCCAGACCGAGCAACACCGTCTGCCATGTCAATCGGCGCAGATCGTTGCGCAGTGCGGTGTGACGACTGGCGACCTCCGCGCTCTGCGCCGCGAGATTCGCGTTGTTCAGCTCCTCGATGCTCTGCGCGATCGACAGTACCGCTTCTCGACGCGGGACGATCTCGCGTCGCAGAAAGGTCGCACTCCGCATGATCTTCTCGCTTGGCGTCCAGTCGAACAGGGGATCAAACGTCTCCCAATACTCGGCAAGCTTCGTTTGCAGGCTCGCGATCTGGTCATCACGTCCGACCAACGGTCGGAGCTCCTCCAACGTGGCGACACTGGTGCGGCGGAACTCGGCCAGTTGCTCGCGATACTCCGGCGCCCGTTCACGCGCGACGTCCAGCAGGTAGTCGCGCACAAAGATGCTCGACAAGTGAACATCCGACCGAAGCGCTCGGAGCTTCGCTTCCACGTTGCGGTGATGCGCATTGAGCTGATCGAGCTCCGCGTAGATGTCCTGCGCTTTGCGCGACGCCGTCAGCATCGACACCGCGATCAATACGACCAGACTGCCGAGTCCCAACGCCGCGACGAGCCACGTTTTTAGGCGCATGTCGACCTCCAAGCCGATGGCGCTCAATGCAGCGTACGTCATCTGAGTGCGGTGCCGGCATCCTGTAAAGGGGGGAGCGCAGACGGCGAGGTGCCAATCACGGGCGTCGCCTCGCGCGCCCGCTCCCCCGCAAAAGCATCGCCTCTCCTCCGTCGACGGGATGGAATCACCGGATTGGGCGTTGTCTACTCGGATCGCGCACATGCCAAGCCGTTCTTGGAGGGCCGCGATGCCGAGGCAACCAGAACCCTGCTACCAGGATCTTCGGACTCGAGAGGGTTCGCGAACCTCTCTGGACATTTCGAACGGGTGGGAGCGCGTGATCGTACTCGCGAATCGGGCGCCATTCACGCACGAACGCACGCGAGACGGCCGGGTCGGCCTGAAACGCTCCGCGAGCGGCCTCGTGACGGCCCTCGAGCCGCTCGTCGAAGCCTGTTCCGGAATATGGGTGGCACACGGCGCCGGGAACGCCGACACAGCGTGTGTCGACGATCGCGGTGGACTGGAGGTGCCGCCCGCCAATCCTCAGTATCGCCTCCGTTATGTGTGGCTGCCGGACCACGAGCATCGCGGGTACTACTACGGCTTTGCGAATGAGGGACTCTGGCCGCTGTGCCATGCAGTGCACGTTCAGCCTGTGTTCCGATCAACTGACTTCCGGATGTACCAGCTCGCGAATGCACGCTTCGCCGCAGCCGTCGGCGAGGAAGCGGCGAGCACCTCGCCCCTCATCCTGGTGCAGGACTATCACTTCGCGCTCGCCCCGCGGATGCTTCGAAGCCGGATTCCCTCGAGCACGGTAGTCGCCTTCTGGCACATTCCCTGGCCGTATCCGCGCGTGTTCAAGGTCTGTCCGTGGAGCGAGGACGTGCTTGATGGACTGCTCGGCAGCGACATCGTGGGATTTCAGACGCCCGAAGATTGTGTGAATTTTCTTGACACTGTCGAGTCGACGCTCCCCGCCCACGTCGACCGCCAGCAGAGCATGGTCACCTTCCGCGGGCATTCGACGCAGGTTCGTGCCTATCCCGTCGGTGTCGAATGGGCCAATCCGTTCGTTCGCGCCACACCGGCCGCGAAGGCCTGTCGCGCACGTGTCTGTCGCGACCTGCAATTGCCGGCTGGCGTACGCGTGGGCGTCGGGATCGATCGCCTCGACTACACGAAGGGCATCAATGAAAAGTTTCTGGCGATCGAGCGCTTGCTCGAGATTCACCCAGCGCTCAGAGGACGCTTCGTCTTTGTCCAGGTCGCTGAACCAAGCCGAGAGTGTTTGCCGGCATACCGCGCAACGCGGGCCACACTCGTGGCGACCGCTGAACGCGTGAACCGGCGTTTCGGCAATGACATCTGCCGTCCCATCGTTCTGCGGGAAGCGCATCACGAACCAGCCGATGTCTACCGCTTGTACCGGGCGGCTGATTTGTGCTACGTCGGGAGCCTCCATGACGGAATGAATCTCGTCGCGAAAGAATATGTCTGTGCGCGCGATGATGAGCGCGGCGTGCTTGTGCTCAGCAGATTTGCGGGAGCGGCCCAACAGCTTGGCGCTGCCCTTGAGGTGAACCCCTACGCGATCGACGAATCGGCGAATGTGCTTGCACGGGCCCTCTGTATGTCAGAGGCAGAACAATCCAGCCGCATGCGGCTCATGAGACATGCGGTCGAGACATTCGATACGTATTGGTGGGCGAACCAACTCCTCGACGATGCGCTGGCGGTCAACAGCGAAGGCCACACACTGGCGCATGGCGATACGAGTGCGGAGCGGAAATCAGCGTAAGGCTACGCTATGGGCTGGACGCGACCTCGCGTTGTGTTCTGGCTCGAAACGTGAGCGACCAATCTTCGAAGGTCGTTCCATCGTGGAGGCTCCTCATCTCATGTCTCACGCCAGCATCCAGTTTCATTCGGTGACCAGTCTGTCTCGCCACAAGCGGAAAATCGCGATGGGTTCCCACGCTGCCACCGCCCGGCGGCTCGAATCGGCTCAGGTCATCGCGTCCGGAGAGGTCGAGAGCGCCGCCGCCCGGGATGTTCCCGTCCTCGTCAGCGCGTTCCGGTCCAGCGAACGCAACACGTATGCGCGGCTCGTACATGCGCGCAGCAGGCGGAGCGAACACCCCTTTGTCGAACTGCCCTGTGAAGCCGATGATCATGGCGCGACAGCATTGGAGCTCCGCCACCTCAGAGAGGGCTTCGACCGTGCGCGTGGCGGCACCCTCTTCATCGATGACGTGGGCACTTTGAGTGCAGTCTGTCAGGCCTACCTCCTCTTGCGGCTCGCCGAATCGACGGCACCCCCTCCGGGAGCGAACGATGACCGTTCGCCGACGGTGCGGGTCATCTCTGGTTCAGACGGCAGTCTCATGGAACGGCTTTCAAACGGCACGTTCGATGCCTACCTGTTCTACAGGCTGAACGTGATTCACGTCGATCGGACGTGAGTCGCTCGCGTACGAGTCCAGCCATTCAGGTCGTCGGGCCGCGCCACGAGCGCGGCCCGCGCGTTCTCGCCGCGCGGAGCACGTTCGCGCCTTTCGAACCTGAGTGTCATGTCTCGACAGGATGGACCCAGGCCCGTGATGCTGCGATGCGACGCCATGGTCG
>JAICFA010000317.1 GCA_025923935.1 Candidatus Krumholzibacteriia bacterium | reverse complement strand
GTCGTCTTGCCGTGGTCGACGTGTCCGATCGTCCCCACGTTCACGTGCGGCTTGTTTCTGTTGAACTTCTCCCTGGCCATCGATCAATTCCTCCTGAAACGTGCCTTACGAAATCACCGAGTTACTGGAGCCCTCGACCGGACTTGAACCGGTGACCTTTTGCTTACCATGCAAATGCTCTACCGCCTGAGCTACGAGGGCCGACCATCTCGTCGTGCCAAGCATTCGCGCTTGAATCTTTCTCTGTGCTTTCGTTCGCGTCGCTATCCTCATTAACACTGGAGCGGGAAACGGGACTCGAACCCGCGACCCTCAGCTTGGAAGGCTGATGCTCTAGCCAACTGAGCTATTCCCGCCTCTCGACCATGTGATAATGGTGGGGAGGGGAGGATTCGAACCTCCGAAGGCATACGCCGACAGATTTACAGTCTGTTCCCTTTGGCCGCTCGGGAACCTCCCCGAACATGCTCAGCGAAGATTGATCACCAGTCGGCGCGAGAGGTCTTCGTGTTTTGCACGATGAAGCGTCTCGCTGCTCCTCGTCACTGGTGTTAAGTACGCGCTTAAAGGTGTTGTGGAGACTCGTCCGGTTCCGCGCGGTCGCGACGCACGCATTCTGGAGCTGGCGAAGGGACTTGAACCCCCAACCACCGCATTACAAATGCGGTGCTCTACCATTGAGCTACGCCAGCTCGATCAAAAACCCTCGAAAAATTTCAGGGTATAGAGGGGCTACGGTAAGCGAGTGGCGCAGGGAATGTCAAGGCAGAAAATACCATAGACCGTTAATAGGTCAATGGTTGGAATCGGTCGGGCCGGACGTCGACGGTCCTGGCAGAGACCAAAAGAAAGGCGGCCTGAAGGCCGTTTCCTAACGCTTACGAACCCTCGCACCGGCGGAGGTGTCCTCGATTAAATAGCCGGCCTCCAAAATATTTTTTCGGATTTCGTCGGCTTTCTTGAAGTCCTTTGATTTCTTGGCGTTATCGCGTGCAACCAGGAGCTCCTGGATCTCCCCGGGGACGATTTCTTGGGACTTTGGAAGCCCTTCTTTGAAGAGCCCGAGGACCTTGTCGAACTCGGACAGGGCCGACCAGACCGCCTCCAGCCCCTCCTTCGACCGGCTCACCGCCGCCTCGTCTTCGTCCATCAGGACGTTGTAAGTCTTTACAAATTCAAATAGATCGCCCAACGCGCCGGCGCTGTTGAAGTCGTCGTCCATGGCCTCGAAGAAGGCCGTCCGGGCGGCCTTCGCGGCCTCGACCAGCTTGCGGCCGGCGGGGGTGCTGACCGATGGGGCCGTTCCCAGTGCGGCGAGCCTCTCGTCGATCGACCGGCATGCGTTCTCGAGCCGCTCGAGCGCCTTTTGGGCGTTCTCGAGCCGCTCGCGCGAGTACTCCATCTGCGAGCGAAAGTGGGTCGACAAGAGGTAGAAACGGACGACTTCGCCGCGGAACTCCTTCAGCACGTCCTCCATGCCGAAGAAGTGGCCGGTCGACTTCGACATCTTCTGCCCGCGGAGATTGAGCAGCCCGTTGTGCATCCACGACCGCACGAACTCCTTGCCGGTCGCGCACTCGCTTTGCGCGAGCTCGTTCTCGTGGTGCGGAAAAATCAGGTCCTCGCCGCCGCCGTGAAAGTCGATGGTCTCGCCCAGGATCTTGACCGACATGGCCGAACACTCGATGTGCCACCCCGGCCGGCCCTGCCCCCACGGGCTTTCCCAATACGGCTCACCCGGCTTCGAGGCTTTCCACAGCGCGAAATCCAGTGGGTCTTCCTTCTTCTCGCCGACCTCGACGCGCGCGCCGGAGATGAGGTCGTCGATGTCGCGCTTCGACAGCTTGCCGTAGTCCGCTTTGGTGCGAACGCGGAAATAGACGTCGCCGCCCACCGCGTACGCGTGCCCATTGGCAATCAGCGTCTCCACCATCGCGATGATCTCGGGGATGTGGTGGGTGGCGTAGGGATATTGCGTGGCGGGCAGGATGTTCAGCTCGCGCGCGATGCGATGGTACGCCTCGATGTTGCGCTCCACCACCACCCGGTAGTCCACGCCCTCTTTGTTGGCCCGGTCGATGATCTTGTCGTCGATGTCGGTGAAGTTCTGGACGTAGTTGACGTCGTAGCCCAGGTACATCAGGTAGCGCCGGATCATGTCGCCCGACACGAAGGCCAGCATGTGCCCCATGTGGGGCTTGTCCTGCACCGTCATGCCGCACACGTACATCCCGACCTTGCCCGGTTGCACCGGAACGAAGTCGTTTTTCTTCTGCTTGAGGGTGTCGTAAACGCGCAGCGGCATGGGAGAAAGCACTATAGCAGGGCCGCTTGCGTGTGGTCTACTGGGTCGCACATGGCGGCCTCGCCCGCACAGACTCCCCTCTCCTCCGCGAAGACACTCGGCATCTGGTCGTGCACCGCGCTCGTCATCGGCAACATGGTCGGCTCCGGCGTCTTCTTGCTCCCCGCCTCGCTTGCTCCGTACGGAATCTTCGCCATCGTCGCATGGGTGTTAACCGCGATTGGTGCGATCGCACTCGCACTCGTGTTTGGCCGGCTCGCGCGCGCCCTCCCGAAAGCCGGCGGCCCGTACGCCTACACGCGCGCCGGCTACGGCGACTTCGCCGGCTTCTGGGTCGCATGGGGCTACTGGATTTGTTTGTGGACCGGAGTGGCCGCGGTCGCGGTCGCCTTCGGAAGCTATCTCAAGGTGTTCGTGCCCGCGCTCGAGGGCAACGCGCTGCTGTGCGGCGTCGCATCGGTCGCCGCCGTGTGGTTGCTCGCGTTCGTCAATACCCTCGGCCTGCGGCAAGCGAGCATCGTGCAGATCGTGACGACGGTCATCAAATTGCTCCCGCTGGTCGCGGTGGCGATCGTCGGCTTCGCGTGGTTCGACGCCAGTAATTTCACCGCACCGGTCGCCGGCGACGTGAGTCCGTTTCGCGCCATTTCGTCGGCCGCGACACTCGCGCTGTGGGCCTTCCTCGGCATCGAATCCGCCACCATTCCTGCGGACGCCGTGAACCGACCCGAGAGAACCATCCCGCGCGCCACCGTGCTCGGCGCACTGGTGTGCGCCATCGTGTACATCGCGAGCACCGTGGTGTTGATGGGGGCGCTTCCGCGCGAAACCCTCGCGGCGTCACAGGCGCCGTTCGCGGATGCCGCGCGCGCGATGTGGGGCAATTGGGCCTATTACGCCGTGGGCTTC
>JAICFA010000316.1 GCA_025923935.1 Candidatus Krumholzibacteriia bacterium | reverse complement strand
CGCGAACGCGTGGCGCGTCGTCTCCACCGGAATACGCTTGCGCTTCCCCGCCGGAACGAACACGTCCAAATAACGCGGATCCGCGGCAATGCCCTCCACCGGCCCGCGCTTGCCCCAAAACTCTCCCACCACCACCCGCACAGTGGTGCCGTCATCATCGGTGATGACCGGAATGTCCTTCGCACCGACGTCTTGGTAGCGCGGTGCGGTCATCTTGAGGGTGCGCGGCAGGTTGGCCCACAGCTGGAAGCCGTGCATGCGACCGCGCGTGTCGCCTTGCGGCATCTCCTGGTGCAGAATGCCGCTGCCTGCCGTCATCCACTGCACGTCGCCGGCACCGAGTTTGCCGCGATTGCCCAGGCTGTCGCCGTGCGCCACTTCGCCGGCCAGCACGTAGGTGATGGTCTCAATACCGCGGTGCGGGTGCCAGGGAAAACCGGCGAGATAATCGCTCGGGTTCTCGTTGCGAAAATCGTCCAGCAACAGAAACGGATCGAAATCGTCGGTCTTGCCGAAGCCAAATGCGCGGCGCAGCTTGACACCGGCGCCTTCGAGGGTCGGCTGGGACTCACTGATGCTCTTGATGGCTCGAATCGACATGCGCTCACTTCGCTTTCCGATACTTGGTGTACTCCGGGATCATCTCTCCGCGTTCGGCCCAATACATCAATCGCTCGAGGCGATTGAGCCGGGTACCTTCCTGCTTGGCGCTTTGCACCCAATTATTCACGCTGCGGCGATAAGAGGGCGCGCAACCGAGATAGAACGTCCACGCTTTCTTGTTGGCTCTCACCTTGCCGAGGTACGGCTCGTCCAGCATGTCGGGCCTGAGCTCGTATGCATAAATTCGCGACTTGGCTTCATCCCGGGCTTCGAAGGCCTTGAGCCCCGCCGGAGACATCCGGCCTTCCTTCATTAACGCCTTCACCTTGCGAATATTGACGGCGCTCCAAATGCTGCCCGGCCGCCGCGGTGTGAAGCGAATCTTGTAACTTTGCTGATCGATGCCGTAGCGAACCCCATCGATCCATCCCACACAAAGGGCTTCGTCCACCGACTCGGGCCAGGTGACACTGGGCTTACCCGTCTCCCTCTTGTAGTAACCGACCCACAGTTCCTTACACGTGCCGTGATTCTTGGCGAACCAGGCACGCAATTGAGCGGGCGTCTTGAAGAAGCGCGCGGGCTGGGGTGCCTGGGTCTTGGTCTTTCGCTTGGCCGTGCTCATCGCGCCTCGATCCAAAATCTCCACGGACGCGCGGCCCAATATGCCCCGGCGTAATCGACGCCGACGCGGGGACCTCGCTTGATCCCGCGCACGCGCTCGTCGCGGTTCTCGAGCCACAACTGGTTCGACGTGGTCGCGTCGATGCCGTCGTGCCGCTTGTCGATCTGCAAGTAGCGCGTCACGAGTCCCGGCCCCACGATGAAGCGCGAGGTACCCTTCTCTTCCACCATAATGGCGCGGATCAGCACCCCCTCGGGGTTGCCGGCTCCGGCGGTACTGAAGTTCAAGAGCCAGTGCATGCCGTACACGAGATAGACGTAAACGGTGCCGCCATCTCGATAAAGCGGCTCCACGCGCGCGGTGCGGCGCCCGCCAAAAGCGTGCGACGCGGCGTCGCGCGGGCCCTTGTACGCTTCGGTCTCCGCGATCATGGCACTCATCCGCCGCCCCTTGATGTTGCGCACCAGGTAGCTGCCGACCAGTCCGCGCGCCACGTGCAGGGTCGGGCGGTTGAAGTCGTCGCGGCTCAAACGTTCGGCGGTCACTTGCGATACTTGGGCTGGTACAGCTGGATGATGAAGTTGCCGGGTGCTTTGAAATGCGTCACCAGTCCGTAGCCGTGATCCTCGATGGGCTGCGTAAACTCCACGCCGCGCGACTGCAGCGCCTCCACCGTGCCTTCGATGTCGTCGCAGTAGAACGAAATGTCCGCCGTACCCGAGGAAACCCCGCCGCGCTCGGTCGGGTGAACGCCCAAATCGGCTTCGGGCAGGTCGAAGATCAGCCAGCCGTCGCCAACGTCGGTGGCGTGAAAGCCCAACTTGTCGCGGAAGAACGCGCGCAG
Organism: Candidatus Krumholzibacteriia bacterium; assembly: GCA_025923935.1. GTDB lineage: Bacteria > Krumholzibacteriota > Krumholzibacteriia > WVZY01 > JAKEHA01 > JAKEHA01. Next base: position 1,155 of record JAICFA010000316.1, on the reverse strand, counting down.
CTCAGCGGCGTGGGAGGAATAGAACATGGCGTGCAGTCCACGGATCATGCAGCGCTCCTTTGGTTGAAATGCAAGACCGGTTACAAAAAAACGTGCGGCCAAAGACTAGCACAATCGCCCCGCAACGCGTGGGCGATGGGTTACAATAGAAGGGTCATTCGCCGCCCCTCCACGGTGGATTCATGGGACTGTGGTTCTCGAGTTTGGCTGCCCTTGCTCTCGCCGCGCAAGCTGCGACCATCCCGGTCGCCGGTACGGTGCGCGACGCGGATAGCGGCGCCCCGTTGACGCGCGTGGTGATTTCCATTCCGCAGCTGCAGCGCGAGATAATGACCGGCGACGACGGCCGCTACGCCTTCGACGCGCCGGCCGGGACCTTGCAGGTGGTGGTGCGCCGTTTCGGATACACGCCGCAGTCGTTCGCAGCACTAGTTCCCGCAGAAGGCGCGCTTTCCATCGACATTGTGCTGCAGCGCGAACCCATTCTGCTGGCACCCATCGAAGTGACCGCGCCCGCCACGATACCGGTCAACGGCGTGGCGAGCTTACCCGAACGCCGCTTCTCGCCCAACGACGTGCGCCTCAGTCCATTCGCTCCCGAGCCCGACGCCTTACGCGCGCTGGGCGGAGCGGAAGTGGCTCTCGATCCCGAGTCGCCGAGTGGTTTGCACATTCGCGGCGGCGCATCCGACCAAGTGGGCTATCTGCTCGATGGTATTCCCGTATTCAGCCCGTATCACAGCGGCGGATCGTTCGGCGTGTGGAACCCGGATGCGCTCGCGTCCATCGACGTGGTGGGTGCGTCGCCATTGCACACCGCACCGGAAGCACTCTCCGGTGTCGTGTCGGCGCACACGCGCGCGCCCGGAACGAGCTTCGAGTCGCGCGGCACGGTCAGTGCCACACAAGCGCGCGCCGAGATCAACGGTCCCATCGGACAGTCTGGCGCGGGCTATGTGGCCAGCGCCGGCACCGCGTTTCCCGGTTTAGTCCTGCACAACGCCGAGGCATCGCACCTGAACGGCCACAACGTCGACTGGCTGGCGAAGGTGGAGACACCGCTCGGGGGCGGCGGCGCGCGCGTAGTCGGATACGGCAGCCGCACCGATCTCGACGTTTCCGCGGTGCCGGAAGGCGCCGACACCGTGCCGGTCG
>JAICFA010000315.1 GCA_025923935.1 Candidatus Krumholzibacteriia bacterium | reverse complement strand
GCGGCCACGAGCCCCGCCGTCAACGCCACCGCGCGCGCGAAAACGTCGCGCGCGAGCCTCCACACCAAGACACAGGTCGCGGCACCGGCCAGATGGTTGAGCAGCACGATGCCGGCCACCCCTCCACCCAGCTTGTGCACCAAGGCGAATAGATACGGCACCAAGGGTCCGCGGAAGTAGACGGCACGCCCCGGCTCGCCGGCGGCAATGGCGCGCGCCCATTCGTCGATGTAGCGCGAATCCATGATGAGGAAGTCGAACGACGGATTGGTGCGCGAATTGATGAAGAAGTAGGCGAGCCGTACTGCCAGGGCCACGGCCAGCACGATCAGCGCGTCCGTTAACGTAGAGCTGCGCGGGCGTGGTGGGTTCATGGGCGCGAATAATTGCCGTCGCGCGGGAAGACGGCCGCGATGCCTTCCAGCATCCAGTCGTGGAGCAGTTGATTGGTGGCGATCACGTGCCCCGAGCTCAAGTAGGTGTCGCCCCCGAAGAAATCGGTGACGCGCCCGCCCGCCTCTTCGATGAGCAGCACGCCGGCGGCGATGTCCCAAGACGAAAGCGTGAGCTCCCAAAATCCGTCGAGGCGTCCCGCCGCGACGTACGCGAGGTCGAGTGCCGCCGCACCGCCGCGACGCACGCCGCGCGCGTGGTTGAAAAAGTACGCGAACGACTTCAAGTAGATATCGAGCAGATGGCGCGCGCGAAAGGGAAAGCCGGTGCCGAGCAGAATGCGGTTGTGGTCGTAGAGCCGGCTCACGTGCATGCGCTCGCCATTGAGAAACGCACCGTGCCCGCGCACCGCGCAAAACAATTCGCCGTCGCGCGGGGCGTACGTGACCGCGACCATCAGCCGTCCCGCGATCTCGAGCGCCAGGGTGACGGCAAACACGGGATAGGCGTGAATGTAATTGGTGGTGCCGTCGAGCGGGTCGATGTACCAGCGCCGCCCACCCGGGTTACGTCCCGCGTTGACCTCGGGTGCTAAGCTTTCCTCCGCCACGATAAAGTCGTCGGGAAACGCGCGGCGAATGCCGGCGACGATGGTGTCCTGGGATGCGCGGTCGACCACGGTGACGTAGTCGTGGCGCCCCTTTTCGTCCACGTCGGACTCGGTGACGCGCGCGTACGACGCCATGACGATCTCGCCGGCGGCTTTCGCCACCGCCTGGGCGACGTCGAGCTCTCGTTGCAGGTCATTCCCCACGATAAGCGACCATTTTGCCAAATAGCAGCGCGCTTAGCGACCCTTTTGATGGTGGCGCGTTTCGAAGCGGCTGCGGATCATGTCGCGAAACACGCGCGCCGCGGGTGACAGCGCGTCGTCGTCGCGCACCACCATTCCGATCTCGCGCTCGAAGCGGACGCCGGACAAGGTCACTGCGGAGAGTGCGTGCCGGCCGAGCTCGGCCGCAACCACCGGACGCGGGAGGATGCTCACTCCCAGGCCGGCCTGGGTCAGCCGCTTCATCGCCTCCGGGCTCGAGATCTCCATGCGCGGCCGGAGGGTTTCGCCATGCGCGGCGAATACCGCGTCGATCATGCCGCGCGTGACCGCGCCCGCGGGATAGGTAATGACATCCTCGGCCGCCAGGTCCTTGATGGTGGCGTTGCGGCGCGACGCGAGCGGGTGGTCGGGAGGTACCACGGGGACCAAGTCTTCGCGATAAATCGGGTGCACGCTGAGGCCCCGCTCGCTTACCGGCAGGGTGGCGATGGCGATCTCGATGCGGCGCGCGCGCAGCGCTTCCACCAGGCGCGCGGTCTCCGCCACGGTCACTTCGAGGCGCACGCCGGGGTGCTTCTTGTGGAATGCGCGGTACACGTCGGGCAGCACGTAGACGCTGGCGGCGTCGGTATTGCCCACGCGCAATGTTCCCGTCACCAGGTCTTTGACACCGGATACGTCGGCTTCCAATGCGGCCAGCACCCGAATCACTTCCTCCGCGCGCTCGGCGAGCACGCGCCCCGCTTCGGTGGGCACGACGTGCCGCCCGCGGCGCACCAGCAGTTTCTGCCCGAGCTCGTCCTCCAGCTTTTTCAGCTGCAAGCTGACTGCCGGCTGGGTCACGAAGTGCTCGGCGGCGGCGGCTCCCACTGAGCCCAGGCGAACGGTGGAGGCGAAGTATCGCAGCTGGCGGATTTCCATAAGCGATGCTTATCTGACGCATTATCAAATTAAATTTCCCTTATGTCAACGTCCGGGCTACCATGGGATAATCCATCGACACATTGGCCCGGGAACGGGCCGGGAGGAGATTTTAGAAATCATGGCAAACAAGCAGATACGACCGGCCGCGGGCCGCGTCGGCGTGCTGCTCCCGGGCATGGGAGCGGTCGCCACGACCTTTATTGCGGGGGTGGAGGCGGTCAAGGCGGGGCTCTCCAAGCCCATCGGCTCCTTGACCCAGATGGGGACGATTCGCCTCGGCAAGCGCACCGACAACCGCGTGCCGATGGTCAAGGACTTGGTCCCCCTGGCCGACTTGAACCAGCTCGTGTTCGCGGGCTGGGATCCCATTCCCGACAACGCCTATGAAGCCGCCAAGAAGGCGGGCGTGCTGGAAGAGAAGTTGATCGAGGCACTGCGCCCCCGCTTGGAGCCCATCAAGCCCATGCCGGCGGTGTTCGACACGCGCTACGTGAAAAAACTCGACGGCCCCAACGTCAAGAAGGGCAAGAACTGGCTCGAGCTTGCCGAGCAAGTCCGCGCCGACATTCGCCGCTTCAAAGAAGAAAAGAAGCTCGACCGCGTCGTCATGATTTGGTGCGGCAGCACCGAGATCTATTTGGAGCAGAAGGACGTCCACCAAAGTTTGAAAGCGTTCGAGGCGGGTCTCAAGGCCAACGACCCCGACATTTCTCCGAGCATGATCTACGCGTACGCGGCGCTGAAGGAGCACGTACCCTACGCCAATGGCGCTCCCAACTTGTCGGTCGATATGCCGGCCATGATCGAGCTCGCGAAAGAAATGCGCGTGCCTATCTGCGGCAAGGACTTCAAGACGGGCCAGACCATGCTGAAGACCGTGCTCGCCCCCATGTTCAAGGCGCGCATGCTCGGTGTCGCCGGTTGGTACTCGACCAACATTCTCGGCAACCGCGACGGCGAAGTGCTCGACGATCCCGAGTCGTTCAAGACCAAGGAAGTAAGCAAGCTCGGCGTGCTGGAGCACATCCTCCAGCCCGAGCTCAACCCGGACTTGTACGGAAACATCTTCCACAAGGTCCGCATCAATTATTAT
>JAICFA010000314.1 GCA_025923935.1 Candidatus Krumholzibacteriia bacterium | reverse complement strand
GTGTGCGCCATCGTGTACATCGCGAGCACCGTGGTGTTGATGGGGGCGCTTCCGCGCGAAACCCTCGCGGCGTCACAGGCGCCGTTCGCGGATGCCGCGCGCGCGATGTGGGGCAATTGGGCCTATTACGCCGTGGGCTTCGGCGCCGTCGTGTCGTGCTTCGGCGCCCTCAACGGTTGGATTCTGGTGACCGGTCGCTTCCCCGCCGCGGTCGCGCGCGACGGTTTGTTTCCCGCACGCTTGGCTGCCATGTCGTCGCGCGGCGTTCCCGTGTTCGCGATGACGATCGCGCTGGCCCTCGTCACCATCATGCTCGTGTTCAACTACTCCGGCTCATCGAGCCTGGTCTCCATTTTCAACTTCGCGATCCTGCTCTCCACCCTCGCCACCCTGATTCCGTATGCGTTCTGCTCACTCGCACCAATTCTCCTGCGTCGCAACGGCATCGAGATGCCGCCTACGCGCGCGCGCGATCGCGTCATCATGACGATCGCATTCGCGTATTCGGTGTGGGCCATCTACGGCGCGGGTGCGCAGACGGTCTTGTTGGGATTCTTGCTGATGCTGGCGGGAATTCCGGTTTACGTCTGGCAGCGACGAAAGACCTAGCCGGGCAGCGCCAAGAAGAGCGTTGCCGACTACGAACGAAACCGCGCCAGCGACTCGCGCACGATGCGATCGCACAACTCGGCGTAGGAGATGCCCACCGTCGCGGCGGCCTTGGGGACCAAGCTCGTCGCCGTCATCCCCGGAAGCGTGTTCGCTTCGAGCAGGTAGTGTTTTCCGTTGGGATCGAGACGGAAATCGAGGCGTGAGTAGACCGATAGCCCGAGTGCGGCGAACGCGCGCTTGGTCGATTGCAGGACCGCATGCGCAATCTTCTCGTCGACCGGCGCGGGACACAAGTACTCGGAGCTCCCCGCCTGATACTTGTGCTGGTAGTCGTACAAGCCCGACTTGGGTTTGATTTCCAAGAGCGGCAGATCGGGCGCACCTTCTACGATGGCTTGGGTGATCTCGCGTCCTTCGATGTAGCGCTCGATCAGAATCGAATCGTCGACCTCGAATGCCTTTCGCGCGGCGGCGTCGAGCTCTTCGTATGAGTGCACGATCGACAATCCCACGCTCGAGCCCTGCGCGTTGGGTTTGACCACCAGCGGGAGTCCCATCGACTCGCGCACTTGCTGCTCTAAGGTACCCACGCCCAGCGCGGAGCGCTCGACGTGCAGTCCGTGCGGCACGGGAACGCCGGCCGAGGCGGCGATGATCTTGGAGCGTTGCTTGTCCATGGCGAGCGCACTGGCCGCCGCACCGCTGCCGGTGTACGGGATGCCAAGATAGTCGAGCACGGCTTGCAGCGAGCCGTTCTCGCCCGCACCGCCGTGCAGCCCGTTGAACACGATGTCGAAGTCCCAGTCAGAACGCGCCGACAGCAAGCGGACGAAGGCAGCGCGCGCGTCGCGCACGTCGCCGATGCGCGGCGGCTCGGTGCCAATCTGGGTGCCGTGGAAGATGGCCTCGTCGTATTCGGTGGGGGTGCCGCGCGGCTGCGCCGGATCGGCGACGAGCACGCGGTGGCCCGCGTCGCGCAACGCTTTGGCAATCCCGCGCGAGCTGGTGAGAGAGACATCGCGCTCGGGCGAATCACCGCCGGCCAGCAAGAGTACGACGAGCTTTTTCAATTCTTGGGCGGCTCCGGCAGCTGCGTGAACTGCATGGTCCCCGAATCGGCGTAGAGGTCCAGGTAGAGGGTGTCGCCGCGGAAGAACATGATGCGCGCGGCCTCGAGCTGCTTGCCGAACACGGCATCGAGCGAGCCTTCCGGGCACGCCATGCGCGTCGTCGCCAGCGGTCCGATGGTGATCGCCGGGCCGTCCAACGCGTACTTGCCGTGCCCGCGATTGCAGTCGATCTGTGCCGTCACGGTAGTGTCGGGAAGGAACTCGAGCGTGTAGCGTGTGGGATCATTGGGGACGATGCGCTCGACCGCTGTTTGCGTGCCTTCCCACTTCCACACGAAGCCGACGGGATTGGTGATCTCAGATTGCTCCGGTACCGGCGACTGCTCTTGCGCGCTGTCGCCCTTTTTCTGGCACGAGGCAACGGTGGCTAGTGCTGCCATCCACGCGGCGGTGAGGACGATGCGTTGGCTGCGGAATGTCATGGCGCTTGCCCTTCTGCGCTCGCCGGCGAGCGCACGAGCTTAAACCCCGCTTGGCCATAATTCAGATCCATCCAATTGGTGAGCGCGAGGGTGTCGGCCGTCATGGCGAAGCTCATGATCTCCGTTTCCGTTCCCGATGGTGCCTTCGCCAGCGTGACATCGACGTTGTTCGAAATCGAATTGATGGTCCAGGTGCCGGCTTGCACGACGGCGGGCTCGCCGTTCTGGTAGTCCACGGAGAGCGACGCGCTGTTGTCACCGTTGAGCGTGAGTGTCAGCGCGCGGCCGGGGGAATCGGCTGCGGGCAGCTCGGCGGCGAAGGTGCCTTGTGCCGAATGCTTGAGCGCGGGATCGACGGCGGCCTGCTCGGCGGAGTTTTCCTTCTTCGAGCACGCGGCCAGAATAACGGCGCACACCAACACCGTCACGAATCGATGCATCATGCTTGCCCTCCCAAATGGATCGGGCCCGCCGTCACCGTAATTCGAGAAACGGTGCCGACGGGCCCAAATCGTCAACCGATGGTTTCGGTCTAGTGCGAGTGGCCTTCGTGGCTCTCGCCCGCCGGAGCCGAGCCGCTCTTGACGAGCTTCAAGCCGCCGACGAAGCCGGCTTCGCCCGCGTTGTTGAGCATCAAGGTGTCGCCCACCGCCGCGAAGCTCATCGTGGCCGACATCATCTGGCCCGCGACGTCGCGCTGGATGGTCACATCGACGCCGTTCATGGCGTTGGTCGACCAGGTGCCACTCTCAACTTTGGCCGCCTCGCCGTTCATGAGGTCGGTGCTCATCGCCGCCGTGTTGTCGGTGTTCAACGTCAGCGTGACCGACGCGCCCGGCGTCTGGCCCGCAGGCGTGGTGGCAGTGTAAGTACCGGCCGCCGACGGAGCGGTTGCGGTTTCGGCCGGAGTCGTATCGACTTCCTCGACCTGCTCGGTTTGGGCAGTCTCTTCCTTCTTCGAACAACCGGCGCCAGCAATCAGCATGAATACGACGGCCATCGAACAGAGGCCCATCCACTTCTTCGACATCGTTTCTCCTCTTCGGTATGCGCGCCGCACTCGGACGCGCCATTGAATCGTTTG
>JAICFA010000313.1 GCA_025923935.1 Candidatus Krumholzibacteriia bacterium | reverse complement strand
GGGTCGCAATCCTTCTCCTTTGTATGGTGGTGGTCGTGGTGGGCGCGGTGGGCGCCGCCGCACCCGCCCTCGCTGCCCGCGAGTGCGACGCGTGCGGCAAGCCCATCAAGGGCGACGCCTTCCATACCCAGGGCCGCGCATATCACTCCAATTGCTTTGTGTGCGCGGTGTGCGAGCGTCCTATTACGGGCTCGTACAGCGAACAAAAGGGCAAGGTCTACCACAACGATTGCTTCCTCGAGCACGTGGCCCTCAAGTGCTCGCTGTGCGCCACGGTACTGCGCGGCGAATACCTACAAGATTTCTGGGGCAACTCCTACTGCAAGCGCCACGATGGGGAAGCACCCCTGTGCGATTCGTGCGGCCGTTTCATCTCCGATAAACTGACGGGTGGTGCCACGCGCTACGACGACGGCCGCTTCATCTGCAACGTCTGCAAGCCCCAGGCGATGACCGACATCGACGATATCCTCGAGGTCGTGTTCGACGTGGCCCAGCGCATGAAAAAGTTCGGCATGGAGGTGGACTACAACGGCGTCCAGATCCACCTCGTCGGCCGCGACAAGATGCAAACCTTGTCGGGCCACCATTCCAACGGCCTGCGCGGCTTCACCGATTATCGCGAAGACTGGCGCGTGTTCGGCAAGTCGCAAAACCGCAAGATGCACGTCTATCTGTTGTACGGCATGCCGCGTATCGAGATCATCAGCACCGTGGCGCACGAGCTTGCTCACGTGTGGCAGTTCAATCGCGGCCGTTTTCAGAACGAGCGCGAATGGGCCGAGGGCAGCTGCAACTACGCCGCCTACCTGGTGCTGGGCGAATATCCCGGGCGCGAGAGCTCATTTTTCCGCACCAGCCTCGCGCGCGACGCCGACCCGGTATACGGCGAAGGCTTCCGCCGCGTGAAATCCCTCGCGGAGTCGAAAGGTACGCGCGCGTGGCTGCGCTATCTCAACAAAACCGACGACTTCCCCAAGGGTTACTAAAAAACCCTCGCGGCATCTTCACAATCGCGCGGGCCGACTCAATAGATCCGCATCGTTAGCCACCTTTCAGGCAAGCATGCTAAAATGGCTGGAGATGATTTGACTCTAGCAGCTCGCCCGGAGGCCCAATATGCGACGAGTCCTCTTTCTGATCGGGCTCGGCTTTCCATTTCTTGCCACTAGTGCGTCTACTCGCACGTGGTACGTTGCCGCCGATGGTTCCGGCGATGCACCATCCATCGCGGCGGCCGTAGACAGTTCGGTTAGCGGAGACGTGATTCTCGTAGGACCGGGCACTCACCTCGTATCCTCGACAGTTGGAGACGGGGTGACAATGAAGTCGGGCACCAGTCTCATTTCAGAAGCCGGTCCTGAAGTTACCTTTCTGAAGCCGGGGAGCGCACCGTTCCAGCCTGGATTGGTCTCTACTCGTGATAACTGCGTCGTCTCCGGGTTTAGTATCGTCGCCTTTGGCATTTCAGGCGCAACCGCACCGATAATGATCGGAGCGAACAATGTAGAAGCAAGTAACAATATTGTTCACACTGCTAGCGGTGCCCCAGCGATCGCTGTCAGCGGCTCGTTCGTCTCGATTCATCACAACATCTGTGACGGAGATGGCGTTGGAATTTATTTAGCCTATGCTGAGGGAGCGGACATCTACCGCAACATCGTGCTAAATGGGATCACCGACAGTGGTCTGTGTCTAGGAATCAGGTCAATTCACTGCAATCTCATCAACGGATCATCCAGCACCTGTCCGAATTACTACGACAACTTCAGCGCCGACCCGATGTTCTGTGGTGCTACCAACTACCACCTGCAAGGCGACTCGCCCTGTGCTCCCGGCAATCATCCCGACGGTATCGACTGCGGTCTGATCGGGCCGCTTCCCGTCGGCTGTGGACCAGTCACTGTCGAGACACGGACGTGGGGGAGCATCAAGGCGATGTATCGGGATTGACCCTCCGGCCACTAGCCCGCCTCGTTCCATATAGTTGACGATTTCCCGCGCGGCGACATAGGCTAGCCGCGCATGGAAGCATTCGAACGCTTGCAGATCGCGCTCGGGGACCGCTACACGCTGGAGCGTCAACTCGGTTCGGGCGGCATGGCCGAGGTGTATCTCGCACACGACGCGCGCCACAATCGCAAGGTGGCAATCAAAGTGATGCACCGCGAGCTGGCGCACCGCGTGGGCGTGGATCGTTTCCTGCGCGAGATCGAAACCACCGCCAAGCTCCAGCACCCGCACATTCTTCCCTTGTTCGATTCCGGACGCGTCGAGGGCACGGTGTTCTACGTGATGCCCTACGTCGAAGGCGAGTCGCTGCGCGCGCGCTTGCGCCGCGAAACCCAGCTGCCGGTGGCGGATGCCATTCGCATTACCACCGAGGTCGCCACGGGATTGGATTATGCGCACCGCCACGGGGTGATCCATCGCGACATCAAGCCGGACAACATTCTGTTTCAAGATGGGCAAGCGGTGATCGCGGATTTCGGTCTGGCACTCCCGCACAGCGACAGCACGGAAAGCGAAACGCGCATGACGCAGTCGGGCGTGAGCTTGGGAACACCGTACTACATGAGTCCCGAGCAGGCGGGGGCACAGGGTGTGGTCGACTGGCGCACCGACATCTACGCGCTGGGCGTGGTGCTGTACGAAATGTTGGCGGGACAACCGCCCTTCACGGGGGCGACGGTGCAGTCGGTGTTCAAGAAGGTGATGTCGGAAGACGCGCGGCCGCTCTCCGAGCATCGCAAGGCGATTCCGGCTCACGTCGACACCGCGGTGGCGCGCTCGCTGGAGAAAATTCCCGCCGATCGCTGGCAATCCGCCGCGCAGTTCGCAGACGCACTCGCCGGGATCGGCGCGCGGACGGTGCGGCGTGCGGGCGCGGGCGGCGTGCTTCCGTGGCTGCTTGCCGGCGCACTCGCCATGGGCATGGTGTGGATGGCCCTGAAAGGAAATCGCACCGGGCCGGTGTCATCGGGACCAATTCGCTTCGCGGTGGATTTCGATCCCGGTGTCACCCCGAGCTTCACGCCCATCGTGCGCGTGAGCGCGGACGGACAGCAAGTGTTCGTGTCCGCGATGGTCGACCGACGTGAGGAGGTGCTCCGTCACACGCTCGACGAGCTCGGCATGGAAGTTATCAAAGGCGCGGGACAGGGCGAGCAGGGAACCGGCAACAGCCGTCCGTTCGTCTCGCCCGATGGACGCTGGGTGGCGTATGCGCGCCAAAAGAGGCTGTGGAAAGTACCGGTGGAAGGCGGAACCGCGATCGATCTGGCGAAGGC
>JAICFA010000312.1 GCA_025923935.1 Candidatus Krumholzibacteriia bacterium | reverse complement strand
TTTCCCGGGTCGGGCGCGGTGTGGGCGGCGTGGCCAAGCGAGATTAATCTGTTGCCGTCGGGGGAACTCGTATTGGCCGGGCAATTCGATGGAACGCTCGATTTTGGGAACGGAGTGCTGACGAGTTTGGGGTACGACATGTTCGTGGCTCGCATCGATATCGACGTGTCGCTTGCGGTGGCCATCACGGCGTTCTACGCGACCGGGACACCGACGGGTGTTGCATTACACGCCAAGTTCCAGTCCAATCTCGACGTCGCCAGTGTCAACGTGTATCGCGCAACCGGTACGACGGATCCATTCGTGCGCATCACATCCGTGGTGAATGGTTTTGAGAGTGCTTTCGAGTATGTTGACCAAAGCATTCGACCTGGTAAGACGTATCGATACATGATTGGCGTGGTGGATGAGGACGGCGAGTTCTTTTCACCGGTCGTCGAAGCGGAGTCGTCCGCATTGCGTGCCGAGTTGCTACAAAACGTGCCTAACCCATTCAATCCTCGAACGACTATTTCCTTCACGGTCCCCGAGCGGGAAGCCGTATCCCTCGTGGTCTTCGACACGCGCGGCAGCGTCGTCCGTGTGCTGGTTGCGGATGAGATGGATTTCGGACGGCACGACGTTGTATGGGATGGACGCAACGACGCCGGCTTAGAAGTGAGTTCAGGCGTTTACTACTGCCGTCTACGAGCCGGGGCGTTTGTCGGTACGAGGAAAATGGTCCTACTCAAATAGGATTGGGAGAATCCGGAGTAATTGAGCGCACCACGCGGTGCCGCGTCTACCCGCGCGTCCCGTTTCGAACGCCGTTTTCCGCGATCTCCATCTCTTCTTGCACACGCACGGAGCGGTGTTCCTTCGACAGATAGCTGTAAACGGCTGGAATAACATAGAGCGACAGGCCCGTGGCGAGCAGCATGCCGCCCACCACCGCGACACCCATCGATACGCGGCTCGCCGAGCCGGCGCCCAGGCCGAGTGCTACCGGGAGAATGCCGAGTATCGTCGACAGACTGGTCATGAGAATGGGACGGAAGCGCGCGGCGGCGGCGTCCTGGATGGCCTCCATGCGCGAAAGGCCGGCGTCGCGGCGCTGATTGGCGAACTCGACGATGAGAATTCCGTTCTTGGTGACCAAACCGATCAGCATGATCATGCCGATCTGGCTGAAAATGTTGATGGTGTGGTTGAAGTACCACAACGACAAGAGTGCCCCGGCCACCGCGAGCGGCACGGTCAGCATGACGATCAAGGGATCGCGGAAGCTCTCGAACTGTGCCGCGAGCACCAAATACGTTAGCAGCAGCGCGAAGATGAACACGAATAGCAAGCTCGACGAGCTCTCGGAGAAGTCGCGCGCGGCGCCGGCGAGGTCGGTGGCGAACGATTCGTCGAGCACCTTATCGGCGATCTGGTCCATGGCAGCGATACCGTCGCCCAGCGTGTAGCCGGCGTTCAGGCCGGCCGACACGGTCGCGGAAACGTAACGGTTGTAGCGGAACAGTTGCGGCGGGCTCGACGACTCCCGGAAATTGATGACGTTGTCGAGCTGGATCAAAGCGCCGTCGCGGCTGCGCACGTAGATCGCCGACAGATCGAAGGGCTCGTCGCGATTGACGCGCGCCACCTGTCCGATCACCTGATACTGCTTGCCGTCCTTGATGAAGTAGCCGTAGCGCGATCCCGAGAGTGCGAGTTGCAGCGTCTGGGCGACGTCGGCCACGGACACACCCAGCGTGCGCGCTCGCTCGCGGTCGATCTCGATCACGAGCTCGGGCTTGCTGAACTTGAGATTGACGTCGACCACGTTAAAGGCGGGATGGTTGCTGGCTTCTTCCTGGAAGACGGGCAGCGCTTCCTTGAGCTTGTCGAGAGTGGGTGCTTGTAGCACGTATTGCACCGGTAGCCCAAAGCGCGAGCTGCCGCCGCCGACGGAAATGGTTTGTTCCTGAGTGAGGAAGACGCGCGCATCGTTCAAGTTCCGAACCGATTTCGACAGCGCGTCGGCGATGTCTTGCTGCGAGCGCTCGCGCTCCTCGGGCGGAATCAGCGTCACGGTGGTATTGCCCGCGTTCGCGCCGCCCGCGAAACCGGAGGTGTTGGCGAGCACAACGTCCGCCTCCGGCACGTCGTTGCGCACCAGCTCGATCACCGTATCCATATAGTCGGACATGCGCTCGAACGAAGTCCCCTCGGGAGCGGTGGCGGTCAAGCGCAAGCGGCTGCGATCCTCCAGCGGTGCGAGCTCGCGCGGCAGCGAGCCGAAGAAGAGCCACATCAAGCCGGCACACACCACCAGCGACGCGAGACCCAGCCAGCGGCGGTGCATGAACCACGCGAGCGAGCTCCGGTAGCCTTCGTTGAGCCGGATGAAGAACGGCTCGGTGCGACGGTAGAGCGCGTTGTGCTTGGCGTGCGGTTTCAGCATGTGCGCCGATAACATCGGCGTCAGCGTGAGCGCGACGAAGGCGGAGATGGCGACACTGCCGCCGATCACGATGCCGAATTCCTTGAACAACCGCCCGGTCAACCCCTGCAAGAAGATGATGGGCATGAACACGGCGATCAGCGCGATGGTGGTCGCCACGATGGCGAAGAACACCTCGCGCGAGCCTTTGAATCCCGCCTCCAACGGCGTCATGCCCGCTTCCACCTTGGCGTAGATGTTCTCCAGCACCACGATGGCGTCGTCGACCACGATTCCGATCGCCAGCACCAAGCCGAGCAGTGTGAGCACGTTGATCGAGAAGCCGGCCAGGAACATGATGAAGAATACGCCGACGAGCGAGATCGGTATGGCGAGCACCGGGATCAAGGTGGTGCGCCAGTCGCGCAGAAACACGAAGATGATCGCGACCACCAGCAGGAAGGCGGTGAGAATCGTCTCGCGCACTTCGTGAATCGATTTTCGGATGTACTGAGTCGTGTCCCACGCGACGCCAAGCACGATGTCGTCGGGAATCTCTTGGTCGATCTGGTCGACGCGCTTGTAAAACTCGTCGGTGATGGCGATGTGGTTCGAGCCGGGCTGCGGCACCAGCGCCACCGCGACGCGTGGACCGGTGAGCCCCTTCGATACCGAGCGCTCGTTCTCGGGCCCCAGCTCTGCAGTGCCGATGTCGCGGAAGCGGAGCAGTTGCCCCGATTCCTCTCGAAGGATCAGGCTGTTGAACTCTTCCGGCGTTTCTAGACGGCTCAGCGTGCGCACGGGGAGCTCCATGGTGGTGCCTTCGATGCGGCCCGACGGCAGCTCGACGTTCTCTTGCCCCAGCGCGGTGCGAACGTCGAGTGGT
>JAICFA010000311.1 GCA_025923935.1 Candidatus Krumholzibacteriia bacterium | reverse complement strand
GGGGCACGGGCGTCGGGCTGGAGCGAGTCGCGCGTTTTTGCCTGATCGCGAACGGGCTCCTGATTCCGTTCATCGCGCTCCAAATGTACGTGCATTGGCTGATTTGGGTCGCGAGTTTGTGGGCCATCACGTTTCCGGGCGCGACCTGGTCGCTCGCTCTTCTCTTCAAGCGGATTGGCCGGCAGTGAATCGCTGGACGGTGTGAGCATTCCTAAGCACGATTGCAACGCACCCGCCATCGTTGTATCCTTGAACCGCCCCTGGTTCTCCGACCTTAGGAGACTGTATGCCCCGACGAGCTTTTGCTGGAACCGTCCTGACCTTCGCGATTCTTTCCAACGCCGATCCGCTATTCGCACAACGACAAGTTTCTGAGATCGCCGTCACGCCGTCGAATGGGATCGCGCCGCTGCGCGTGCAGGTGGCGGGTTCGGCGACGGACTGCTTGTTCCAAGTCTTCGGGGACATGGGTGGACAAGTGGTTTACGACGTCTCGATACCATACGATCCGAACGCGGGTTGTCGGGGGTGGTGGGACTTCGAATTCGACCACGAATTCTCCTGTCCCGGTACCTATGTCATCAAAGTTGGCGAGTCGTTGGCGCCCGGCGTTTATCGCAGCGCAACGGTTACGGTCGTAGCTCCCTCTATCCCGCAACTCACGGCCGAAGCCGGTGCCTCGGCTTACGAAGCGTACGTCACTACCACACCCGACATCGCAATAAGACCGATCGAGACCTCCAACATCGATTGGGGCGACGGGACATCGACATGGTTTTCGTGGGAAGATCAAGGCAGCGCAATTGCTTCGCCAACTCACGTGTACCAGGTGGACGGTGAGTACACTGCAACGGTTACGGTCTATTACACTGGACGCTATTGCAGTTACACGCAAACGTCGACCACGACCGTGACCGTTCCGAACCCCGGCAATCCCACTCGCAGCACCACATGGGGTGGGGTTAAAGCAATGTATCGCTAGCAGGGCAGCGGCGAGGGACGCCAAGATGCGGGCCCTCGTCGCCACCATTCAACGCTAGTCCCCAAATCCGGCAGAAAATCCCTACTTGACGCTTTGGGCAGATAGGTGTATATACACGTACGTGAAAGCCAAGAAAACAGACTTCCAGGAATGTGAGGACTGTGCCTGCTTTGCGGTCCGCCGGGCGGCCCGGGCAATTACCCAGATCTATGACCGGCACATGCGGTCTACGGGCTTGCGGGCTAGTCAGTTCACCGTGCTGGTGGTGCTGGAGCTGGTGGGTGAACCCGTGCCGATGAGCCGGTTGGCGGCCCGTCTCGGCGTCGAGCGCACCACGCTAACGCGCAACCTTCGGCCCCTCGAGGCCAAGCGCTACATCACCATTCGCACCAGCGACGATCAGCGCGTTCGCACGGTGGCGATCACGGAACGCGGGCGTGCAGCCGCGGCGGCGGCAATGCCGTCATGGCGGAAGGCGCAGGCAGTGGTGGGGAAGCACGTGGACAACGCATCGCTGCATGCATTGGCGGCACTTGGAAGTCGGGCGTAGTTTTTTTTGAGCAAATACGTGTAGCTACACGTATCGAAAGGAGAAGGTGGCCATGTTGGACGTTCTCGGAGCTATCATGCTAGTCGGGGGTGCGATCCTTACCTGGGTGCTGCTGATTCGAGCCGGAACGCCTGACCCTGCTGTCCGTAGAACGGTCGCGACGCGCGTCGCGCTGTGGTTCGCGGCGGTCGCGGTGTTGGGTGCGCTGGGAGTATTCGGCGTGCAGCGCTTTGGCACCCCGTTCATCGGACTGGCCGTCGTGCTTCCGGTGGTCGTCGGAGTCGTCTTGGGACGACGGATGCCTGCGCTCCACTACCGCCTGATGAACATTCCCCTCGCCTTCCTCATTGCGCTCAATGTCGGGCGACTGCTGGGGGTTTACTTTCTCCTGCTTTACGCGCAGGGCCGGCTTCCATCGACGTTTGCGCACTCCGCAGGCTGGGGTGACATCGCGGTAGCACTCTTGGCCATTCCAGTCGCTCTGGCCGCGCATCGCAAGGTCGCCGGCTGGCAAGCGATCGTACTTGCGTGGAACGTCCTGGGCTTCGCTGACCTGATTACAGCGGTGACGCTTGGCGTCGGATCGTCCAATTCTCCGCTGCGCTTCATTTCCGAGCTGCCGGCGAGCGCGGCGGTCGGGACGCTGCCGTGGGTACTCATTCCGGCATTCTTTGTGCCGACGTTCTTGCTGATTCACCTGGCGATCTTCGTACAGCTGCGGAGATCGTGGGCGATCTCAGCAGCGCCTCGGCCGGCGCGCGCATAGTGCGCACCGCGCTGTCGCGGAAAGTCCGGGGAGTGGATGCTGCCCGGATTTTCCGCGAGAGGTCGGAGTCTAGTCCTCGTCCGAGGCTTTTTGTCCTACGACCGAACAGCGGTAGATCTCTTCGGTTTCGATCAGCGTGATCTCGCCGGATGCGACGGCCGCATCGATTTCCTCCTCAGAAGTGAATTGGTGCGGCGCCTAAGACTATGGTGTTGAACGCCATCCCACTCGCGTCGTACAATCGCTCTACCCGCCGCCCGTAGCATCCCCTACCAAGGGAGCAGGTCAAATGCGCCTCCATTCGATCTCCGCTTTATCATCTCTTGTTTGCATCCTCCTCATCACTGCGTGCAGCGAGGATGATCCTCAAGCCCCGACGACCCCACCCGACAACGAGACGGCGATGACTCGCTGGCAAACGCAAGCGGTTCGATTGACACCGGACCCAGATCTTTATGCCGTCTATTTTGCTGCCAATCATTGGCGTGAACCGATGCTTCAATGTGGCGGCGATCAGTCAGTGGTGATGGCGTCCGAGGACGGACTCGACTGGACGATGTATGCGTCCTATGGAAATGGAGGACGCACCGTTGCTTTCGCATCGACGTCGCAAGCTTCGGTCGGGATTACGGACGGAGATCTGGCGGGAGAAGTTCTGATTGGTGGCGGTGGGTTGTCCGACTTTTTCTTTGATTCGAATGCGCAGCTGCGGTCAGTTGCGACCGATGGGATTCATTTCGTGGCCGTTGGCGACCGCGGGACGGTTGTCGTCACGACCGATGTAGAGCAGTTCGACGAGTTCACCCTCGGAGCAGGCGACTTCGATCTGACGGACGTCGCTTGGGGTGGCACCGCGTTTTTCGCCTGCGCGTCGGACGGTGTCATTCGGCGGTCGACGGACGGCTACGCGTGGTCTGTCGTAGGGCCGGCGTCGGCCACAGCTCTACGAGCTCTGGCGATCGGCGGTAACCTGATCGTTGCGATCGATCAGCAAGGACAACTCAGTG
>JAICFA010000310.1 GCA_025923935.1 Candidatus Krumholzibacteriia bacterium | reverse complement strand
GGACGAAGAGTGGCGCGAAGCTGGCCAGATTGCTGGCCGTGGCGGCGGCGTCGCCGTGGGTGACCAGGCGGGTAAATATCGCCCGCGCGCCCAGCCCCGCGGCTACCATGGAGAAGCCGATGTAGGCGGTGTAGCGCGCGTGGGTGCTCGGGCACTCGCCGACGAGGTCCAGGAGTTCGGGTGGTTTAGAGGTCACTGCATGACCATTCTAGCACTCGGAGGGTCGTGCACAAGGGCGCATTCACGGCGTCACGATGACCTTGCCGCGGGCGTGGCCTTCCTCCAAGTAGGCGAATGCAGCGCGCGCTTCGTGGAGCGGGTAGACACGATCGACCACCGGAGTCAGCTTGCCGGTGGCCATGAGATTTTGCAGCGCCGCCAGATCCGCGGGCAGCGCTTTTGCCATGAAGATCCGGATGCGTTGGCTCACGAACGGCTTGATGGCCAACGCGTTGGCCAACCGCCTCATGATCAGTGACGGTTCCTTGGGTGCTCCCGCCACGACACAAACGCCCTTTCGCTTCACGAGGTGCCGAAGCACTGACGCATGGTGATTGCCAACATTGTCGAGCAGCACGTCGTAGTGGTTTTTCTCCTTCGTGAAGTCTTCGCGGGTGTAGTCGATCACGCGATCCGCGCCCAATGAGCGCACCAATTCGACTTTGTCGGTGCGGCACACCGCGGTGACTTCGGCGCCCAACGCCTTCGCGATCTGCACCGCGAAGGTACCGACGCCTCCGGCCGCGCCATTGATCAGAAGTTTCTGCCCCGCTTGCAGCTGCCCGTAGTCGCGCAACCCTTGCAGCGCGGTCAAACCCGCGACCCCGACCCCACCCGCTTGCTCGAACGACACGTTGGCCGGTTTGGCAATCAACTGGGTCGCGCGGGCTCGCGCATATTGCGCACACGCGCCCGGGCACACCCCGAACACCTCGTCGCCGACTTTGAGTTGGGCGACATCCGGTGCCACCGCTTCCACGACACCGGCGATGTCGCGGCCGGGAATCGTTCCCCCGGCTGGAATCTTGAAGGCGAGGCGCGCGATGGCGCGCGGCTCGCCGTGCATCATGCGCCAGTCGAGTGGATTGAGGCCGGCCGCGCGCACGCGCAGGAGCACCTGGCCGGCAGCGGGGACCGGTTTCTCCATTTCTTCGACGCGCAGTACGTCCGGTCCGCCGAATTCGTGATACACGAGGGCCTTCATAGACTCCTTACGGCGACGCGGCGGTCGAATCCGGCGCCAACGTCAACGTGCCGGTCGCATCGAGCACGAGGTCGGGCACGTACGAGCCGCGCAGCGTGCGCTTCCACCAGGTACCGGTCGAGTCGCGCTCGGCCGCCGTGGTGAACTCGTACATGTAAACCTGGGCACGCAGATAATTCGGCGGCGAATCGGGAAAGGGATTATTCGCCAGCAGGGAGGTGACCTCGGGCGAGCCCTCCAGCAACTTCTTCTCGAAGACCAACACCCAGCGGTTGCGGCTCACATCCCCCAATGCGGCAAACCACATCTGCCAGTCCAGGCGCGGCATGTGGGGAAACACGAAGGGCGGCCGGCGCGTGGGATCGCCCGGCTTGTACTTGAACTCATACGGCTTCCACGCGATCCGGTCATCGCTGCCCTCCACGATGATTTCGGGGCGATCGGTGGTCATGATGGCGAACAAGCCGTAGGGATTCACCAGATGAAACGGTGACACGACCATGTACGCCTGTTCCAGAATCCCCAGCCAACCCGACGACACACGGAACGCGTGCGAGAGCGGAACCAGGCTAATGAGGACCAGTATCGTCGCGATGGCACGGCGCGGCCAACGAATGCCGCGCGCCACCGGAGTTGCGGTTTGTTGATACGCACGCCGCCACACCGCATTGTCCAGAAACGACACGCAAAGCACCAGCGCGAGAATATTGAAGAAGCCATAGTTGCCGGTGAGCACGATCAGAAGCTGCAGCCCGACAATCGTGCACACCGCGATCAGTCGCACGCGGCGTGGCCCCCATAGAAAGAAGGGCGCGAGACCTTCGGCCGCGAACATCACCACTACCGACATCTTCTGAAACCACGCCGGCCAGTGCTGCGCGTACCACGCCGTCCACGGCGGCAAGGGCTGCGTGAAGTAGTGAAAGTCGAGTGCGGTCAGCGAGCGCCAGGTGGCGTCGCCGCTCGTGAGCTTGGCCGCGGCCGACGATACCATCAAACGGAACAAGAGCCAGCGCGCCAGGAACAGCGCGGGCCGCGGCGGCGCACTCAATTTGAGCCGCCACGTCCACGGCGCCATCAGGATGGCGATGAAGCCGGCTTCCAGCATCAAACTGTCCCACTGAAAGCGGAGGAATTCCTGTCCCGCTCCTACCAGCGATAGGTAGAACAGCCATGCACCCAGGAGTGCCACCGCCGGAACTCGTCCGGCGATCACCAACAACGAGCAAATCACACCGGACGCGCACACCGCGTGCAGGGCGACGTCGTTGGCGTCGAACCAAAACAGTGTCGGCAGATACCAAAATCGAATGGCACCGACTTGCGGTTTGGCCGCCTCCAAGAGCTCGCGAATGGGGAGGATGCCGTTCGCGCCCACCAGTCCGATGATCTGCACCCACAGGGAAATGAACGCGACCGCATACGTCACGCCGATGAGACGAATGAACCAGGACGCCGCACTCGCATCACCGGGCGGGACGACGTGCTGGCCCCACAGCGCCGTGGTGACGCGGTCCGCCACACCGCGACGGACGGCAACCATCCGGTAGAACGCTTCGCAGATGGGAGCGACCAGGGGAATGCGCTGGTAGCACCAGAGGGGTGCGCGTCGTCCGGCGCCGAGCGCGAGCGCGCGCACCACCGCTTCCGCGCCGCGCGTCACGCGGCCATCGGGCTCGATGAGATGGACGGCTTGTGCGAAATCTTCGCGCGCGATGTTCGGAAAGCGATCCGTCGCGTCTTGAAAGGGGATGTACTCGATGCGATCGCCGGTTGCGTGCCGCCATCGCGCCACCCAACGGCGACAAAATCCGCAGTCGCCGTCGAACACCATCACTGGCCGGTCGTCCACGCCGGCATCATACCTCACCTCGCCGCCAAGGGCTCAGTGTGACCTTTCTCAAAGGCGCGCGGCGGTGTGTTGGCTATGTTACCGCCAGAACGTTGGCAGAAAGGGCCGGATCGACATGAATCGCAACTCGTTCATCGGCATCGTCATCTTTATCGCCGCCGCCTTCGTGCACCAAATCGCTGCCAAGGATAGCGGCGGCTCCAATGTGCAAATGGTTCTGCGCGAGGACCTGTTCTCCATCCCCGGCAAGGAGGCCGCCATCCAGCG
>JAICFA010000309.1 GCA_025923935.1 Candidatus Krumholzibacteriia bacterium | reverse complement strand
GTGGCAGCTGCCAAGGTACCCAGCGCCACCAGACGCTCGTTCCGCAGCGTCCGTTCGCGCGCCTGCGCAAGCTCCGCGTCCTGTCGACGCAACGCATGACCCATGCCGGTGATGAAGTAGCTCACGCCCAGCGCGGTAACGACGAGCAGCAATGAGACGAGAAAGCCGACCTTCCACGGGGAGGTGAGCGCTGGCTTCTTGCGATCCACGGTGTTGCTCCTTGAGTTGGATCGCCGCGGTTCGCGAAGCGACGATCGTGATGCCGGCGCGCAGTGCGCGCGGGGCCATCACGCAAGGAGCATGCCGGGCGAGCCCATCCCGGCAGGAGGGTCGACAGGGCACGAACTCGAACGATAAGAAAGAGATAGCGGCCGAAAGCGGCGGGAAACGCGGGACGTGTTCGCGTGCACTTTGCACGCTATCAACGTCCCTTGCGTTGCTTTTTCGGGAACGGACGGCCCGTCCGGGAAACGCTTATCCGGCTTTGCGAAGAATCGACTTGTAGAGCGCCGGTTTGCGGTCCTTGAAGAGGTCGTTGTTGGGCGTGACCGTCTTGTCGAGCGCCTCGTTCAGGTCGACTTCGACCACCTTGAGCGATTCGCTGCGTTCGCTCGCCTGCGCGAGCACTTCGCCCTTCGGCGTGACGATCTGGCTCTTGCCCGTGAACGTGAGGGAAATATTGCCGCGCTTCTCCAGGCCGATGCGGTTGGCCGTCACCGTGAACACCTTGTTCTCGAGCGAGCGCGTACGCATCGCATCCTGGCACCATGGGAGCACGAGGTTCGAAGGATGGCAGATCACCTGGGCGCCCTCGAGCGCGAGGACCCGCGAGACCTCGGGGAAGAACCAGTCGAAGCAGATCATCATCCCGATCTTGCCGCCTTCGACCGGGTACGCGTTGAACGAGCGCGTGCCGGGCTGGAAGAACAGCTTCTCGCGGTCGAAGAGGTGCGCCTTCTGGTACGACTCGATCTTGCCCTTCGACGTGATCAGCACCGACGAATTGAAGTACTTCTTGTTCTTCGCCTCCGCGATGCCGAAGACGAGATTGAGCTGCTGGGCGACCGCGACCTTCTTGAGCTCGGTGACCGTGTAGCCGGTCGTTGCCGACTCGGCCAGGTCCCGAACTTCTTCCATGTTGCGAAAGAGATAGCCGGTGTTGAAGAGCTCAGGCAGAACGACGGTTGCGTCGGTTAACCCGACGAGCATCGACTTCGCAGCGCGGACGTTCTCTTTGACGCGGCCGAACTGAGGCCGCAGCTGCAGAAAACCTATTTTCACACCTACACCCCCTGTTGCGACCGCGGCGGACTCCCGGGCGGAGTGGCCGGGGCGATCGATGCGCGCATCCGATTGCAAAATCAATAGGTTACGCGGGCATCACCGGTCGCGCAGGGATTTATTATACGCGAATTCCCTGATTCGCCGAAGCGGAATCCCGCCCGGCCTCGGCCATCCCCGGCGCCCGGAATAAGTGTCAATGAGACAATCTGTTAGTAGTCTCACAGTCGCCCGGGAGGTTATGTTGAAAACGGGACGACCCGGAGCGCCGGGCATACGGCTTGCTGATTCGAGAACGTTCCGTCGTCCGATGGGCGTCACGGAACATGAGGCACCTTCGCAACCGGAGCTGAGCACACGACGCATGGAAGGCGGCAATCACATCACCCTGGGGCCGGGAGGCACGCGCGAAGTCGAGCCCACGTTCTTTTTCATGATGAACTGCCTGCTCTACAGCAGGCTCGAGTCGGGCCATCCGTCCAACCAGAACTATTACGACGAGGACGTCAACGTCTACCTGGCCAACCTGCTGACGTCCTTCATGAACCCCGAGCACCACGAGCGCTCGCGCAAATATCTGTCGCGCTACGACAGCGATCTGTTCGACAAAATCCAGCGCTCCTCCGACGTTCGTCTCAAGTACACCATCTACAAGACCAACGCCGATTTCCTGCTGATCTCGATCGGCATCTTCAAGAACGCCGATACCTCGCGGCCCGGATCGAAGGACGCGTTTCTCAAGGACAACGAAGAAGTCTACGTGGGACGCGCGAAGGCCTACTACCAGTTCGCGTACTCGTACAGCCAGCACATGTTCCGCAAAGCGACGGCGATCTCCGAGGTGCTGGAAAAACTCTCACGCGGGTTCGAGCAGTACGTGGAGATCCTGAGCCACATGCGCGGCGAGTACTTCAACATTCTGGAACGGCTGTCGTCGGGCGAGGTCTATCACCTGGAA
The DNA here is from genome assembly GCA_025923935.1 of Candidatus Krumholzibacteriia bacterium. Lineage (GTDB taxonomy): Bacteria > Krumholzibacteriota > Krumholzibacteriia > WVZY01 > JAKEHA01 > JAKEHA01. Next base: position 1,106 of record JAICFA010000309.1, on the reverse strand, counting down.
CGGTCGATCGACCGCTACGAGAGCGGGCGCGAGCTGCGTGCGCTCCAGGACCAGTTCCTCGACATGTATTCGGAGTACTTGAAGTCGAAAGACCCCGAGCTCAAGATCAAGCTGCGGGATCTGGCGAAGCAGATTCAGAAACTCGACGAGACCTTCCGCTTCACGATGGATCAATCGTAGGCGCGGGAGCAGCTTCCGGCACGATGGCGAGTCGCGCCGTCCCCGCATTTCTCTCCACGAATTTCGTCACCAGCTCGACCACCTTCTCCATGGCGGCACCGCGCGTCACCACGTGCGAGCCTTCCGGGAGCAGATGGATTTCGGTGTCCTTGTGGCGCGCGTGGCGGCGGACGTACTTGAGACCCTTCGAGGAGAGATGGGTATCGTCGCCGGCCTGGATGGCGAGGACGGGCATCTCGAGGGCGCCCTGGTTCTTGCGCGTGTAGTCCATCGCTTCCAGCACTTCGCCGTTCCAGCCAGCGAAGTGGTAGAACACCGTCGGCGTCACCACCCGCGCGACGCGCAGGAGGTGCGTCTTGATCGTGCTCTTCGGATAGAGCGCGGGCGCGAGCAGCACGATCCCCTTGACCGGTGCGCGGTCGGCGAGCATGAGCGACACCGCACCGCCGAGACTCAAACCGCACAGAAACGGCGACGACGAGCTGGTCGACGCGATCTCGATTGCGATCTGCGCCTGCGACACCCAGCTCTCCCAGCTGCGCGACTTGTCGCGCGTGCCCTGCACGCCGATGCGCGGCGAGTACGCCGAAATACCGTGATTGTGCAGGTGTGTGCCGAGGTCCCGCATCTCCGCCGGCGTGCCCGACGATCCGTGGAGCAAGAGCACCAGCGGCGCGTCGTTTTCGTGCAGAAAGAGAAAGCTGCGGTCGTCGCGCGGCACGTGCTGCGCCTTGTCGAGCTCGAAGTGCTGCAGGAAATGCGCGCGGAGCAGCTCGCGCCGTTGCCGCGCCGACTCGGGCGTCTTCTTCAGACTCTCGTTGATTTCCCAGATGGTGCGATTGATTTGCCCGTGCCAGCTCATGGTACTTCCTAACTCAGCCGGTAGTTCGGCGCTTCCTTGGTGATGATGACGTCGTGCGGATGGC
>JAICFA010000308.1 GCA_025923935.1 Candidatus Krumholzibacteriia bacterium | reverse complement strand
CTCTTGGCGGTGCTCGGGAGCCTCTGGACGGCAACCACGACCTCGGCAATCGTCGTCAGTCTCCCCGCATCCAAGGACAACACGCTTTACGAAAGCACTACCGGTGCTGTGAGCAACGGCGCCGGCGACTACGTCTTCAATGGAATCACCCGCGAAGGCTTCAAGCGCCGGGCGGTAATGGCGTTCGATGTGGCCGGAGTCATCCCGGCCGGATCGACCATCAATGGCGTCACGCTTCGTCTCCATATGTCACGGGGCAAGGAAAACACTCCCTTCGTGACGACGCTGCATCTCGCGCTGGCCGATTGGGGCGAAGGAACGTCCGACGCCGACGGCGAAGAGGGGCAGGGCATTGCGTCGACCACCAACGACGCGACTTGGATTCATCGATTCTATCCCGGCGCGCTCTGGGGTGCTCCCGGTGGCGATTATGTCGCGAGCGCGAGCGCGTCCACATCCGTCAGCATCGACGGATATTACGACTGGTCATCTTCCGCAATGATCGCGGACGTGCAGGATTGGTTGGACAGTCCAGGCACCGCGTTCGGCTGGGTCTTGATCGGCGACGAAACCGACATCCGCTCCAGCAAGCGCTTCGCGAGCCGAACCAATCCGACCATCGCGCAACGGCCGCAGCTCATCGTCGACTTCACGCCGCCCGGCGGCGGGCCGATCGGTGCGTGTTGCCTGCCATCGGGATGCGAGATTCTTTCGCCCACCGACTGCGCCAATTCGGGCGGCGCATATCAAGGTGACAACACACCGTGCTCGCCGGATCCGTGCATCGGCACGCCCGTGACGGTCACACTCGAGCCGAACAAGGACAACACGCTATACCAGAACGCGACCGGTGCCGTGAGCAACGGCCTGGGCCAGTACTTCTACGGCGGTCGCACCAATCAGGGCGCTCTCCTGCGTGCCGTGCTCGCATTCGACTTGTCCTCGATCCCATCGAACGCAACCATCACCAGCGTCTCGTTGACGATGGTGGTATCGCAGAGCGCCGGTGGGACCGCCGCCATGTCGTTGCATCGCGCGCTCGCGAGCTGGGGAGAGGGCACATCGGACGCCGCCGGCGACGAATCGGTGGGCGCGCCCTCGACCACCGGTGATGCGACGTGGGTGCACCGATTCTATCCGGGTACTTTGTGGAGCACGGCCGGCGGGGATTTCGACGCCACTGCGAGTGCTACGATGTCGGTGCCCGGTGCGGCTACCTACGTGTGGTCGTCTTCGACCATGCTGAGCGACGTACAAGGATGGTTCGCCAACTCGGCGACCAACTTCGGCTGGGTCTTGCGCGGCGCTGAATCCGGCAACAACCGAAAGGGAATCAACAGCCGCCAGTTCAGCGATCCCGCCCAGCGGCCGAAACTCGAAATCACTTATGTCGTCGAATCCACGGGGGCTTGCTGCTTTACCAATGGTACATGCGACGAGCTGACCGAAGCGGCGTGCGCCGCGGCCAACGGCACCTATCACGGCGACGGCACGACGTGTACGCCGGAGCTTTGTCCGCTGGTGCTCGAACCGTTTGTCGATGCACTCCCGATTCCGCCGCTCGCGACACCCACATCGGGGACGATCGGCGGAGTCGCCGAGTACACCATTCCCATCCAGCAGATCACCCAGAAGCTGCACCGTGACCTGCCGCCGACCACGCTGTGGGGCTACGGCGGGATGTATCCCGGACCGACTATCGTCGCATCCGTCGACCAGGAAGTTACCGTGCACTGGATCAATGATCTGCGCGACAACGGCGTGCTGCGAACCGAGCACTACCTTCCTGTCGACATGTGCATCCATGGTCCCGATGTCGAGGGCCCAACGCCGCGCATCACGACGCACCTGCACGGGGGACACGTAACGCCCGCCAACGACGGATATCCGACCAACACCATCCTACCGGGTCAGCAGCAGACGACGGTTTACCCCAACCATCAGGTGGCGGGCACGCTCTGGTACCACGACCACGCGCTGGGCATCACCCGGCTCAACGTGATGATGGGCATGGCGGGCTTCTACCTGCTGTTCGATCCGACCGAAGCCGCGCTCAATCTCCCGTCGGGAGAGTATGAGATCGGCCTCGCGATCCAGGATCGCTCCGTCCACAGCGACGGGACGCTCAAGTATCCGGCGATGTGGATGGATCACTTCTACGGCGACTTCCCGGTCGTCAACGGCAAGATCTGGCCGTATCTCAATGTGAAGCAGGGCAAGTATCGCTTCCGCATGCTCGAAGGATCCAACACGCGCTCGTACGTGCTCACGCTGTCCAACGGAGCGCCGTTCACCGTCATCGGTACCGAGGGCGGTCTCCTTCCGGCGCCGGTTGTGAAGACCTCACTCACCATGACACCGGGCGAGCGCTTCGACGTCATCATCGACTTCGCGGCGTATCCGGCGGGCACGGAGATCATCCTGCAGAACAGCGCCCCGCAGGGGTGGCCAGCCAATTCCGGTCCGACCGACATTCCCAACGTGATGAAGTTCGTCGTGGTGGGAGCGCCGGGTCACACCGGCCCGATCCCGTCGTCACTCGTTGCCGTCCCGCCGATTCCGGAAGCGGAAGCTATTCAGCACCGCGACCTGGTGCTGTCCAAGATGACGGACCCGTGCTCGGGTTCGGTGTGGATGATCAACGGGAAGCACTTCGCTGATCCCATCGACGAGTTCCCGCTGCTCGGCTCCACCGAGGTGTGGCGATTCGTCAACAACTCGGGTGTCGTGCATCCCATGCACCTCCACCTGACCATGTTCCAGATTCTCGACCGCCAGAACTTCGTGATGGTGGGGGATTCGGTGGTGACCGTCGGCGATCCCATTCTTCCCGAGCCGTGGGAGGCGGGATGGAAGGACACCGCACCGGTCTATCCGGATCAGGTGCTGCGTGTGATCTGTCGCTTCGAGGATTATACGGGTAAGTTTCCGTATCACTGTCACGTGCTCGAGCACGAGGAAAACGACATGATGCGCCAGTTCGAAGTTGTCGTGGATACTACTGCAACGGCGGTAACGCCAGTTCGCTCGAAGGCGTACCTCAGTCAGTGCTATCCGAATCCGTTCAATCCCTCGACCAAGATCGACTTCACCGTTGCGAAGCCGGGCCCGGTACGACTCGAGATCTTCGACGTGCGTGGGCGGCTGGTGGCGACATTGGTCGACCGGTCGGTGGGAACCGAATTGCAATCGGTGGTATGGAACGGCCGCGACCGGGACGGCGGCCAGGTGTCGTCGGGTGTCTACTTCTATCGTCTGACGATGCCGGACCAGCGCAGCCTAACGAGAAAACTGGTCCTCCTGAAATAGGCAAACCGTTTATAGGGGCAAGGCAGTTGAAGCGGCCGG
>JAICFA010000307.1 GCA_025923935.1 Candidatus Krumholzibacteriia bacterium | reverse complement strand
GAACGCGCAGGTCGACGAGAAGGGCACCTTCATGGCCGATACCGTGCTGGCGCGCTCGCGAAGCGACTTCCCCGTCGTGTCGCCCAAGCAGCTCCAGTACATGGACGTGTCGCCGCGCCAGCTGGTAAGCGCTGCCGCGTCGCTGATTCCGTTCCTTGAGCACGACGATGCGAACCGCGCGCTCATGGGCTGCAACATGCAGCGCCAGGCCGTACCGCTCCTGCGCGCGCAAGCGCCGTTGGTCGGTACCGGCATGGAGGGAAAGATCGCTAAGGACTCCGGCGTGCTGGTCGTCTCCCGTCGCGGAGGCACGGTGCTCAGTGTCTCCGGCGAGCACATCGTGGTGGATCCAGGTGGTAAGAAGGAGACGCTGGACGATTACTCGGACTACGAGGGCATGGACAGCTACACGCTCCTCAAGTTCAAGCGGTCGAACCAGGACACGTGCGTCAACCAGAAGCCGCTGGTGCGGGTGGGCGACAAGATCAAGGCGGGCCAAGTGCTCGCCGACGGTCCCGCCACCGAGCAAGGCGAGCTGGCACTGGGCATGAACGTGGTCGTCGCCTTCATGCCGTGGCTGGGCTACAACTACGAAGACGCCATCGTGGTGAGCGAGCGCTTCTTGAAGGACGACTACTTCACCAGCCTGCACATCGAAGAGTTCGAGTGCCAGGTCCGCGACACCAAAGCGGGTATGGAAGAGATCACGCGCGAAATTCCCAACGTCGGCGAGGAGTCGTTGAAGAACCTCGACGAGGACGGCATCGTGCGGATCGGCGCGCGCGTGAAAGCGGGCGACATCCTGGTTGGCAAGGTGACGCCCAAGGGCGAAACCGAGCTGTCGCCGGAAGAACGCTTGCTGCGCGCCATCTTCGGTGAAAAAGCGGGCGACGTGCGCGACGCGTCGCTCAAGGCCCCTCCGGGCATGGACGGCATCGTGGTTGGCATCGAGGTCTTCTCGCGCAAGGAGCGCGACGACAAGTCGCGCAGCCAGGACAAGGTTCGTCTGGCCAAGCTCAAGAAATCGCGCGACGGCGACGTCGAGCGCATCAAGACGGTGCGCCGGCAGAAGCTCGAGCGTCTCATGATCGGCGAGACCAGCGAGAAGCTGGTGCACGCCGAGACGGGCGAGGTCATCGCCAAGGCGGGCCGCAAGATCACGGACAAGTTCTTCGAGGAGCTCGATCTCGACAACCTGCAGTGGGGCTTGGCGATCGTTAAGGATCCCAAGGTCGACCGCCAGGTGCAGATCGTCCTCGACACGGCGGCCAAGGCGATCGAGCGCATCGACGTCCAGTACGAGAAGGAAGTCGAGCGCGTCACCCGCGGCGACGAATTGCCGCCGGGCGTGTCGCGTCTGGTCAAGGTGTACGTGTTCCGTAAGCGAAAGCTCCAAGTCGGCGACAAGATGGCGGGACGCCACGGCAACAAGGGTGTCGTCGCGCGCATCGTGCCGGTCGAAGACATGCCGCACCTGCCCGACGGTCGACCCGTCGACGTGGTGCTCAATCCGCTGGGCGTGCCGAGCCGAATGAACGTCGGCCAGATCCTCGAGACCCACCTGGGGTGGGCCGCGGCCGCGGGCGGATACCGGGTGACGTGCCCGGTCTTCGACGGAGCATCGGTAGAAGAAATCAAGCGCGCGCTCGACGAGCAAGGCATGCCGCGAACCGGCAAGTCGGTGCTGTTCGACGGGCGCAGCGGCGAGCCGTTCGAGCAAGAAGTGACGGTGGGCTACATCTACATCATGAAGCTGTCGCACTTGGTGGACGACAAGATCCACGCGCGCTCGATCGGACCTTACTCGCTCGTGTCCCAGCAGCCGCTCGGCGGCAAGGCGCAATTCGGCGGCCAGCGCTTCGGAGAAATGGAAGTGTGGGCGCTCGAGGCGTACGGTGCTGCCTTCTGCTTGCAGGAGTTGCTCACGGTGAAGTCGGACGACATTCAAGGACGCGCCAAGATCTACGAGGCGATCGTCAAGGGCGAGAATCCGCCCGAGCCGGGCATTCCGGAGTCGTTCAACGTGCTCATCAAGGAGCTCCAGAGCCTGGGGCTGGACATCGAACTCGAGAGAAACTAAGCCGGCGCGCGGAAGTAACGCGGCTGGAGAAGGAGAACTCAGGTGTTCATCAACCTGGAGAAAGAACGCAAGAAGCCGACCGACTTTAAGTCGATCCGCATCATGCTGGCTTCGCCCGAACGCATCCGCGAATGGAGCTACGGCGAAGTCACCAAGCCGGAGACGATCAACTACCGGTCGTTCAAGCCGGAAAAGGACGGTTTGTTCTGCGAGCGCATCTTCGGTCCGGTGAAGGACTGGGAGTGCAGCTGCGGCAAGTACAAGCGCATCCGCTACCGCGGTGTCATCTGCGACCGTTGCGGCGTGGAAGTGACGCGCGCCAACGTGCGCCGCGAGCGCTTGGGCCACATCGAGCTCGCCGTTCCGGTTTCGCACATTTGGTTTTTCAAGGGCCTGCCGAGCCGCATCGGCCACTTGCTCGACATGACGATTCGCGACCTGGAGCGCGTGCTCTATTATGAGTCGTTCATCGTCATCGATCCGGGCAACGCACCGGTGCAAGAGAAGCAGCTCGTCTCCGAGGACAAGTACTTGGAGCTGCAGGAGCAGAACTTCGACTTCGTCGCCAAAATGGGCGCCGACGCCATCAAGGAGCTCCTGAAGCGCATCGAGCTCAACGAGCTCTCGAAGTGGCTGCGCACCAAGATCGCGACCGAGACGTCGTCGCAGCGCAAGAAGGACCAACTCAAGCGCCTGAAGGTGGTCGAGGCCTTCCGCTCGTCGGAAAACCGCCCCGACTGGATGATCATGGACGTCATCCCGGTGCTTCCGCCCGAGTTGCGCCCGTTGGTGCCGCTCGAAGGCGGCCGCTTCGCGACCTCCGACTTGAACGACCTCTACCGCCGCGTCATCAACCGCAACAACCGGTTGAAGAAGCTCATCGAGATCAAGGCGCCGGAAGTCATCCTCCGCAACGAAAAGCGCATGCTGCAAGAAGCGGTGGACGCGCTGTTCGACAACGGCCGGCGCTCGCGTGCCGTTCGCGGACAGGGCAACCGGCCGCTGAAGAGCCTCTCGGACATGCTCAAGGGCAAGCAGGGGCGCTTCCGCCAGAACCTGCTCGGCAAGCGCGTTGATTATTCCGGTCGCTCGGTGATCGTGGTGGGTCCGGAGTTGAAGATCTACGAGTGCGGGCTCCCCAAGAGCATGGCGCTCGAGCTCTTCAAGCCGTTCATCATTCGCAAGCTCGAAGAGAAGAACTACGTGCAGACGGTGAAGAGTGCAAAGAAGCTCGTCGAGCAAGAGTCGCCGGAAGTTTGGGACATTCTCG
>JAICFA010000306.1 GCA_025923935.1 Candidatus Krumholzibacteriia bacterium | reverse complement strand
TCGACGACGTCGTGCGCTACGTGGTGCACGAGCGCTCGCGCCTAATCGTCGACGGCACGGTTGGGTTCGGCGGCCACGCGGAAGCGATTCTGCGCGCGCATGCGACGGTGCGGCTCATCGGCGTCGATCGCGACCCGGTGGCGCTGGAAGCATCGGCGTCGCGGCTGCGCGATTACGCCGACCGCGTCACGTTGGTGCGCGGTCTGTACTCGGATTTCGACCATGTGCTCGCGGGTGTGGGCAAAGTCGACGGCATCGTGCTCGACTTGGGTTTTTCCAGCCCGCAGCTGGATGACGCGTCGCGCGGCTTCGGCTATTCGGCCAACGGCCCGCTCGATATGCGCATGAGTCGCGAAGGTGAAACCGCCGCGGAGTTGTTGGCGCGCTTGAACGCCGACGAGATGGCAGCGCTGCTCCGCGAGTTCGGTGAGGTCCGCCAGGCCCGCCGGGTTGCGCGCGCGATTGCGCGCGCGGCCGCGGCGGGCACCCTTTCCACCACGGGCGAGCTGCGTGCCGCGGTGGTCGACGCTCTCGGGCGCGGAGTAGCCCCCGCGGAGCTCTCGCGCGTCTTCCAAGCGGTGCGCATCGCGGTCAATCGCGAGCTCGACATCTTGCGAGCGTTTCTCGACGGTGTCTTGGGCGTGCTCGCCCCCGGCGGTCGCTTGGTGGTACTCAGCTATCACTCGCTGGAAGACCGCATGGTGAAGACGTTTCTGCGCGACGCCAGTTCCACCTGCGTGTGCCCGCCGAGTGTGCCGGTGTGCGTGTGCGGCCGCGTGCCGCGCGTCGAGCTCTTGACGCGCCGCGCCGTGCGTGCCTCGAAGAACGAAATCGCGTCCAACCCGCGCGCTCGCAGCGCCACGCTGCGTGCCGCAGTCAAGCTGGGTAACGGCCCGGCGGGAGGTCGCGTGCAGTGAAGCGCAAGCACCGCATGGTCGTCGCCGGACAATTCTTGCTCGATGCGTTGGGCGGGAAGTTGGGTGCGCCGATGATGGTGATGGGCTACGTCACCTTCGCCGTGCTCTTGCTCGCGTACGTGTCGACGCAGGTGTACACCTCGAGCCTGATGGAGGACGTGGCCGCTCGCAAGCGCGACGAGCTCGCGGTGCGCGAGAAGATCGGTGTCCTGACGGCGCGTTACGCCACCATGACGTCGAAGTCGCGGGTGTCGCGCCACTGCGAAGAAAGCCTCGGTCTGGTCGGTGCCACCCAGAACGACGTGGTGCGCGTCGCCGTCGACGGACCGGTGCGCTCGCAAAACGAACCCCGCCCGCTCCGCGTCACCGACGTGCTCGGCGCCGACGTGAGCCAGCTCTCCCAGGTGATGCGCAGATGACGACGCGCGACCAAAAGCGGCGGTTGTGCATTGTGGGGGGATTGTTCGGGCTCGCCGTTTTGGTGCTGTGGGCGCGCTTGTTCCAAGTCCAGTATCTGCAACACGACGAATACGCCCGCGTGGCGGAAAAGCAGCGCGTGGCACCGCGCGTGCTGGCGGCAGACCGCGGCGGCATTTTCGATCGTGAGGGCCGCCCATTGGCGATGAACATTCGCCGCTCCTCGGTCGGGTTGCAGCCGGGACGCGTCAAGGAACGTGCCGCTGTGACGCGTGCGTTGTCGAAGGCACTCGGCGTTTCGGCCGGTTCCATTCGGCAGAAGCTGCGCTCGCGCAAGGCGTTCTTATACGTGAAGCACGACGCCATGCTGGCGGAGTCGACGCGCCGCGAGCTGGCCAAGCTCGAGGGTGTGGTGGTCGAGCTGCGCGCCAGCCGCATCTATCCCTACGACGCGGTGGGCAGCAAGGTCATCGGTTTCGTGAGCCGCGAAAACGGCGGGCTCTCGGGGATCGAGGCGGCCTACGACGGCTCGCTGCGCGGAGTCGCCGGACGCGAAACCGTGGTGCGCAACGGCGCCTACAAGAGCGATCGTTACTACACCCAGGTCGACCAGAAGCCGGTCGACGGCAAGCACGTCTACTTGACCATCGACGCCACCGTGCAGGACGTGGCCGAGACCGAGCTGCGGCGCGCGGTGGACGAATTCGGGGCGCGCGGCGGTGCCGTCGTGGTGATGGAGATCGCCACCGGCGACGTGCTGGCGCTGGCCGAGCTGCCCGCCATCGCCAACCGCGAGCGCGCGGCGCGCGCCGACTCGCTGTGGACGCTGCGCAGTGTTTCGCACATCTACGAGCCGGGCTCGACCTTCAAGCTCGTCACCATGGCCGCGCTGCTCGACAAGACGCGCGTCACCCCGGCCGATTCGTTCGACGCGGAAGACGGCAAGGCCGACATCGGTGTGGCCACCATTCGCGACCCGCACCCGCACCGCTGGCTCACGATGGAAGAAGCGTTCATGTATTCGAGCAACATCGTGATGGCGAAAGCGTCGGCGTACTTGCAGCCGGGCGACTTGTACGGCTACGCGCGCTTGTTCGGTTTCGGCACCAAGACCGGTATCGGTTTGCCGGGCGAATCCGCCGGCCTGGTTCCGCCCATCGCGCGCTGGTCGGCGCGCACCAAGGCGACCATGGCGTTCGGCCAGGAGGTCGCCGTCACACCGATTCAGATTCTGAACGCGTTCGCCGCCATTGCCAACGACGGGGTGATGATGATGCCGCGCCTGGTGCGCGGGGTTGCGGATCCGGCGACCGGGCGCGTGTCGCGCTCCGAGCCGGTGGTGGTGCGGCGCGTGGTTTCGGAACAGACCGCGGAAACCCTGCGCGACATGTGTCTGCGCGTGGTGGAAGAGGGAACGGCGCAGGCGGCCAAGCTCGAGTTCATGCGGGTAGCGGGCAAGACCGGCACGGCGCAGAAGGCGGGCGGTCGCGGATACCTCGCGCACCGCTACGTGTCGAGCTTCGTGGGCTTCGCGCCGTACGAAAACCCCAAGATCGCCGCCATCGTGATGATCGACGAGCCCAAGTGGGCCTCGCGCTTCGGCGGCGATTCCGCGGCACCGGTGTTTGCGCGCATCTGCCGTGCGTTGGCGACGTCGACCCCGTGGTTCGACGACGTGCTTTCGCTGGAAACGCTGCGCGTGGCGTCGCTGGAAGGACGCGGTGCCATCACCCCGAACTATCTGCGCATGGATCGTGAAGCTGCGCTCGCCAACGCGCGCCGTCTGGGTGCCAATGTGCTGGTGAGTGGCGAGCGCGGACGCGTGGTAGCACAAGTGCCGCCGGCCGGCTCGCCCATGGATCGCGACGGCGTGGTGCGGCTGTTCGTCGGCGACGCAGAGGCAACAAGTCGCGCCGGTATCGAGACCAACCGCCGCCTGCGCGCGGCGTACCGGGATTCGGTGCGTCCGCAGGGCGAGCCGCGCGACACCACCGGCGAGGACGGTATCACGCGCGCCGCCGG
>JAICFA010000305.1 GCA_025923935.1 Candidatus Krumholzibacteriia bacterium | reverse complement strand
GCGCGCTGGACGTCATGAGTGTCGTTCCCGGCGGCCTGTTTCTGGCCTACATGGCGTGGGATGACGTATTCCAGGTTCACCAGGCGACCTTCGCGTGCACCGTCACCGTGATGACGCGCGCCGTGCTGGTGCCGTCAACGCCACGGCGTACCTTGTTGCTTTCGACGCTCATGTTCGTTCCAACGATTACCCTCTGCATCGTGCGCCATCACCCGACTGACTTTCTGCCCGGGTTCACTCCCGGCTACCAGAAGATGCACCTGATTCTCAATACCGTGCTCTGGAGCATCCTCGGTGTCACGCTCGCGACCGTGACCTCGCGCGTCATTTACGGGCTGCGCCGCCAGGTCGCCGAGGTGAGCGAGCTCGGCCAGTACATCCTCGAGGAGAAAATCGGCGGGGGCGGCATGGGCGAAGTGTGGCGCGGACGCCACCGGCTGCTGATCCGTCCCGCGGCGATCAAGATCATCCGCCGCGACAAGCTCGCCGCGATGGGCGCGGAGCCCGAGCTGCTCATGCGGCGGTTCGAGCGCGAAGCGCGCGCCACCGCCGCGCTCAAGTCGCCGCACACCGTCCAGCTCTACGACTTCGGCACCACCGACGACGGTACGCTCTATTATGTGATGGAGCTCCTCGAGGGTTTCGATCTCGACACGCTGGTCAAGCGACACGGGCCGCTTCCCTCCGAGCGGGCTGTGCACATCTTGCGCCAAGTCTGCCGGTCGCTCGCCGACGCGCATGGAAACGGACTCGTGCACCGCGACATCAAGCCGGCCAACATCGTCGTCAGCCGGGTTGGCACCACCCACGATTTCGTCAAAGTGCTCGACTTCGGACTGGTCAAGCTCGACAGCGCGCAGCGCGTCGACGAGAACGCGGTCAAGTTGACCGCCGACGGCGGCACCAGCGGCACGCCTGCCTTCATGGCGCCCGAGATCGTGCTCGGCGTTGCCGAGACCGATCACCGCGTCGATCTGTACTCGCTCGGTTGTGTCGCGTACTGGCTGCTCACCGGCAAGCTCGTCTTCGAAGGCGAAAGTGCCATGCAAGTCATGATCGACCACGCGAAGACGCCGCCGCCGCGGCCGTCGACGCGCGTCGAGCTCCCCATTCCGGTCGCGCTCGAAGAGTTGGTCATGAGCTGTCTGGAGAAAGATCCGGCGCGAAGGCCCGCGACCGCGGACGAAATTCGAGAGCGGCTCGGGGCCATCGAGCCCAGTGACAACTGGACGGCGGATCGCGCGGAACAGTGGTGGTCGTCGCACCGGCCGGTATCGCGTGATACCCGCCCGGTGGCCGACATTCTGCTGTCGCACGAGGGCCGGGACCGTCGCATCGGTCCGGGCGCTCGCCCGCGCGGTTAACGGTGAAGCCTAAGAAGCGGTTTCTGAACGTGACGCGTCCGGGGGCGCGTCGTCCACGACCGTCGGAGATGGTTGCTCTTCAGCGGGCGCGACACCGTCCTGGCGCCCTTCCCGGCTAATTCGTTTCTTTTCCAGCTTGGCGTCTCGTTTCTGCTTTCGCTTCGCTTCCTTCTTATTCTTTTCGAAACCGTAGTTGATCCTTTTCGCCACGGGGTCCTCCTGATGACGTGATGGGGTCGACTTTTCGTTCGTCTGGTCACACAGATGCGCACAACTGAAGCGGCCAGTGACAGCATACGGTTGCGGCGGAGAGGGGGCGACGACTTAATTTACAACGGGGTTCGAACCGGCAAGCGTGGTGAATCGTACAAATGAAGGCTCTAGTCATCTTGAATTCGAGCGCCGGCAAAGGGGCGATCGACTCGGTGCGGCAGAAGATCGAACGCCGTTTCACCGCCGCAAACATCGACTACGAGATGGTTGAGACCGGCAGGGGCGTCGAGCTCGGCCCGTTGGTGCGGGAGCGCATCGACGACGGGTTCGATCTGGTTGTCGCCGCGGGCGGGGACGGCACCGTTTCCGAAGTGTTCGATGCCTTGCACGGCCGGAACGTGCCCCTCGGCATCGTCCCCACCGGGACGGGGAACTTGATCGCGCGCGAGCTCAACATTCCTACCCAGATCGACGAGGCCATCGATCTCATCGCGCGTAGGCCGCGCACGATGACGATCGACGCGATGCGCATCGGCAAACGCGTCTATGTACTCAACGCGGGGGTGGGAATCAATGCCGTCGTCGCGGCGACCCCGCGAGAGAGCAAGCGTCGTTTCGGCTTTCTGGCGTACGTCGCGACCGTGCTCAAGACGATGCGGGTTCGTCCCCGCCATCTCGAGGTGACCGTCGACGGGACCACGCACAACTTTCGCGCCGTGGAAGTAGCAATTTCGAACTGCGGGATACTGGCCAAGAAGGTTTACCCCAACGGTCCCGAAATTCGGGTCGACGACGGGCACGTCGACATCTGGATTCTCAGCATGAAGACGATGCCGGATTACACTCGCTACCTGCTGGGTCTCCTGTTCGGACGTCGCGCGCAGGCGCAGTTTCTCACCGCCCGCCAGCACGTTGCCATCACCAGCAAACTGCCCCTCAGGGCGCAAGCCGACGGCGACGTCATCGGCCACACGCCGCTGGAAGCGGAAATCCTGCCCGGCGCGCTGAAAGTGCTCGTTCCGCAGCAATCGTAGCGCGGCGTACCTTGATTCTCCGGCTGTGCCCATCCGGTTGAGAATGTGGCCGCAAGCGTTCCCGACGCTCCCCATTGTTACACGGCGTGCGAATTGCTTCTTCCTCTTGATCCCGTAAGTCAGGAGGTCGAATTATGAGCGGCGCACGAGTTGTCATTGTTATTGCGATGCTATTCACGATGGTGGGCTGTTCCAAGCGAGCTGTCGTCTATAAGGAACGAAAGCCAGATGTGGTGGTCGTCAAGGAGTCGGGGGGTCCGCCGCCGCATGCGCCGGCGCACGGATACCGGCACAAGCACAACCGCGACGCGGTCGTCTTGACGTACGACTCCGGGATCGCGGTGTACGTTGTCAGTGGCTACAAGAATTGTTGGTACAACGATGGCGTCTATTTTCGTCTCTCGGGCAGCACCTGGGAAATGAGCGCACGCATCGGCGGACCGTGGAAGGTCGCGGTGGTCGATCGTGATGTCCCGGTGAAGCTCAAGTCGAAGTACACGGTCGCCAAGAGCAAGCCGGCGAAAAAGGGTAAATCCAAGAAAGCCAAATAGGGCGTCCCGGGTGACCCTTCTAGACGCAGTGCCCAACTGTCGTGAGCGGCAGTTGGGCACTTTCACTTTCACGAGCGTGTCGAGAGGCAGCTCAATCGTTCAGCACAAACGTCACTTTCAAGCGAACGCGGTACTCCGTAACTTTCGCGTTGTTGATGACAATTTCGTGCCCCTTGATCCAGGCACCGGTGACATTCTGCAGCG
>JAICFA010000304.1 GCA_025923935.1 Candidatus Krumholzibacteriia bacterium | reverse complement strand
TGTTGAATCCGGTCAAGCGATTGGGATCGCAAGGCTACGAGACCACGTTCCTGTCGGTCGATCGCGGTGGCCGCATGAACCTCGACGAGCTGCGCGCCGCACTGCGCGACGACACCGCGCTGGTCTCGGTGATGTTCGCCAACAACGAAACCGGCGTCATGTTTCCCATCGACCGCATCGCGGAGATCGTGCACGCGCGCGGCATCCCATTGCACGTCGATTGCGTGCAGGGCGTGGGCAAGGTGCCGGTCAATCTGGAGTCGCTGGGCGCCGATCTGGTGTCTTTTTCCGCGCACAAGTTCCACGGGCCGAAGGGTGTGGGAGCGCTGGTGGTGCGCAAGGGCACGAAGTGGCTGCCGGTCTTCTTGGGCGGCGGCCAAGAGCGCAATCGCCGGCCGGGGACGGAGAACGTGGCCGGCATCGTGGGGATGGCGGCGGCGTGCCAGTATGCCGAAGCGCATTTCGCCGACTATCAAACGCGCGTACGCGCGCTGCGCGACCGCTTCGAGGGCGAGCTGCTCGAGCGCGTTCCCGATTCGTTTGTCAACGGGATTGCCTCGGAACGTTTGCCCAACACCTCGAGCCTGGGCTTCCACGGCATCGACGGCCACGCGTTGCTGGTCCTCCTCGACGAGATCGGCATCTGCGTCTCGGCAGGCTCGGCGTGCAAGTCGGGGTCGAACCTGCCCTCCCACGTCCTGGCCGCGATGGGCCTGGCGCCCGAGGAGGCGGCGTGTTGTCTTCGCTTTTCGCTCTCGTCGTTGACGACGGAGGACGAGATCGAAACCTGTATCGAACAGATACCCGCCGTCGTCGCCCGCATGCGCCGCAATTTCATTTCCGCTTAATTCTCGATTCACACAGCCCGACTAGACTACTTCCCGAGTTCGTTCGGTCACGTTTAGCGATCCGGACCGCGGGGGTAGTCCAGATGTTGACCGAACCGTCAATCCCTCCCCTCGCGTCCGGATCCATTTAAGACACCCACCGCGAAACCGAATCGTGGTCTCGCGCCCATCCGCGAAGCTTTCCATCCTCGAAGCGAAGCACCAAGCGAAAGGTCCTCCCCGGAGGGCCTTTTGTTTTGGTTGCGGCCGGTTGATTTGCGCCCCAAACGCAGGACGAGATCGTTGACGCGAAGCCAGGCGGTCCCGCAGAATCCGTGCATGTTGTTTACCGCGCGTCGCTAACCGTGTCCAAACCATTCGCCTTCGTACGCCGGAACCCGTCTGCGGTCCTCCTGCTGGTGCAGCTCTCGGGACTGTTGTTGTATCCGCTCATCGAGGGATCCCCGCACGCGAGTGCGTTCTTCGGCGCCTTCGGCGTGGTCGTGCTCGGCGTGGCGGTTCGAGTTGTGCGGCGCTCGCCCTGGCTTACCTGGTTGGCCGCGGTGCTGGCATTGGCGGTGGTCACGCTGTCCGTAATTTCCGCGTTCACGCCCCGGCCTTCGCTTATCATCGCGACCGCTGCGCTGGAAGCGGTCTTCTACTTCTACGCCGCAGGCAGCCTGATCGCGTACATGATGCAGGATTGGGTGACGACGTCGGACGAGCTGTTCGCGGCGGGCGCCACGTTCACGCTGCTCGCCTGGGGCTTTGCGTACACGTACATCGTATGTCAGGCGATCCTACCGGGAAGCTTCTCTGGGCCCGGCGGTCCCGAAGGGTCGCGCACCTGGCTGGAGCTGCTCTTCCTCAGTGTGGCTGTACTCTCGAGCGTCGGTTTGAGCGACATTCTGCCCGCTTCGCCCATGGCGCGAGGGCTGGTCATGCTCGAGTCATTTGGCGGCGTACTGTACATCGCGCTGGTGGTTTCACGTCTGATTGGCCTCACCATCGAGTCGCGCAGGTCGCGGACCTGACGTTCGATTCACCTCTCGATCAGGTGCCGCGAAGAATGGCGAGCAGCGCGCGCGTGAGATCGTCGATCGAGGCGCATCCGTCGAGCACGATATCGGCGTGGAGCCGGGTAGGGTCGACGTGCGCCTCGTACATGGGCCGCACCTTGCGCTGGTACATGGAAACGACTTCGTCGTCGGTGCGGCCGCGGTCGCGGACGTCGCGCGCCGAACGGCGGCGCAAACACTCGTCGTGATCGAGTGAAATGAACACGCGGGTGTCCATCAGGTCGCGCAACTCGTCCCAATACAGGGCAAACAGCCCCTCCACGATGACCAGCGGCGCCGGAACGAGAACACGGGTGAGACCGGTGCGGGAGTGGGTCGCGAAATCGTAAACCGGTTGGTCAACAGGACGCCCGGCGACCAGCGCGCGCAGCTGCTCGGCCGCGAGCGTGGCCTCGATGGCCTCTGGAATGTCGACGTCGATGTCTTCCTCGGTGAGGTGGCGCTGATCGCGGTAGTACGCGTCGAGGGCGAACACCAAGCCATCCAAGCGGCCCGCAACTGCTTGTGCCAGCGTCGTCTTGCCGCATCCGGAGGGCCCCGCCAGGCCGACCACGCGCACCTCGCGCGCGCCGGGTTTTTTCGAAGCGGAGCCGGGTCGCATGACGCGATCGTATCACGTGTGCTAGCATTCCCGGCATGACCACCCGGCGGATGACCTCCACGCTGTCGCGCTCGCGCCCCTGGATGGATGAGCTGGCCGACCGCGTCCCCGGCGGCCGCCGCAATCTCCAGGCCGGCATCGCGGTGATGGCGGCCGTGGTGGTGGCGTTTCTCGCGCATGAGATCGTGTCGGCGCGGCGGGTCGCGCAGTGGGCGCCCGTCGACGTGGTCGACTCGCGCGATCCGCTGCAAGACCTTCCCATCCGGCTCGCGTCGGCGGGTGGCGAAATTCGTCCGGCCCCCACCTACGACGCCGTGCTCGACCTCAAGGCCATCGATCATTTGGTGGTGGGCGTCGACATCGATTATTTGCCGCGCCGGGGTGCCCCGCGCGACGTCGTCATTCGCACCTCGGAGGGCGAAGAGAAGTTTCGCGACCATGTGCCCGAGTCGTATTTCACGCAGGGACGCTTCATGCTGCGGCTGTTTTCGAAGCACTTTCCTTCGGGCGAATACATGCTCGAGATCGAGGCGCACGAACAGACCGGCGAAGTCGCGGTCGTGGCGGCGTCGTGGTTTCACGTCGAGCAGTGAGCCACGGTACCGGTGAAGACCATTTCCATCGGACATAGCCCCGACGCCGACGACGCGTTCATGTTCTACGGGCTCGCCTCGGGCCGCGTGGCGGTCCCCGGCTTTTCGGTCGACCACGTCCTCGACGACATCGAGACGCTGAATCGACGCGCGCGCGCGGCCGAGCTCGACGTCACCGCAATTTCCGCCGCCGCCTATCCCGAGGTCCAGCATCTCTACCGCATCATGTCGTGCGGGGCTTCGGTCGGCCGCCGTTACGGACCTATCGTGCTCGCGCGCG
>JAICFA010000303.1 GCA_025923935.1 Candidatus Krumholzibacteriia bacterium | reverse complement strand
CGTTTGCGCTGCGCGCCGCGCTGCGCGAGGCGAAAACCAATCGATACGACGCGGTGTACTCGACATCGCCTCCCGAAACCAGCCATCTGGTTGGCGACCGCGTACACGCGCGTACGCGCCTGCCATGGCTAGCCGACTTTCGTGACCCGTGGATGAACCTGCGCCTGCTCGAGCCGCCCAGCGCACTGCACGAGCGCTTTCATCGCGCGCTGGAAGCGAAGGTATGCACCCACGCCAATGCCGTGGTGGTCGCGACGCGCTGGCACGAGTCGGTGTTGCAGCACGCGTACCCGAGTGCCCGCGTCGAGCGCATCTCCAACGGCTACGACGGCGACGAGGTGCGATCGGTGGAGTCGTTGCTACCGCCGCGTACCCCCATGCGTTTCGTGCACGCCGGCATGCTGACGCAGCGCCGCACCGCCGTGGCTTTCTTGGAAGCGCTCGCGCGCGTTTTTCAGCGGCGGCCCGAGGCGCGCGACTATGTTCGCGTCGAGCTGGTGGGTGCGCGTGAAGACGAGAACGAGCACGCGGTCTCACGCCTCGGACTCGGCGATGTGGTCGAGCTGCGGGCGACCGTGGCCCACTCCGACGTGCTGCGCATGGAACGCCAGGCCCACGTTCTCTTGTTGATCAAGCACGCCGATTCGCGTTACGACGGTTTGGTGCCGGGAAAACTCTACGAATATCTCGGACTGCGTCGTCCGGTGCTGGCGCTGGCACCGGAAGGCGAGGCGCGCGCGCTGGTGGAGTCCGCGCGGCGGGGCGAGACCGCGCCCCCTGACGATGTCGAGGCCATCGCCGGGAAGATCGCGGTGATGGTCGACCATTATCGCAACGGAACGCTGGAGACGGCGTACGACTTGTCGCCGCTGCCCGCGCTGGAGCGGAGGCAGCAAGCCGGTGCGCTGGCGCGCGTGCTCGATTCAATGGTGGGAGGCACGTCGTAGCATGCGGCGCGCGGGGTTGCTGCTTCCGGTGCTGGTGCTGGCGGCATTCATGCTGCCGCTGCGTCACGGCTTCACCGACGACGGTTTTATTCACCTGCAGTACGCCAAGCATCTCATCGCCGACGGTGAAATGGCGTTCAATCGCGGCGAGCCGTCTTTCGGCACGACCAGTCCGTTGTGGGTCACCGCGCTGGCGGCGATCGGCGGCCGTCTGCACGACGTCGAGGCCCTGGTCGATGTAAGCCGCCTGTTGTCGTGGCTGTGCGCATTCGCGGCACTGTTCGTTTTCTACCGGCTCGCGCGCGCCGCGGGTGCGTCGCGCGTGGTCGCACTGTGCGCGACCACGGCACTCGCCGCGGACGCGTGGCTCGCGCGCTGGTCGGCGCTGGGCATGGAGACCGCCGCCGCCACCTTGGCGGCCACGGCGGTCGCACTCACCTCCGTGCACGCGCATCGCAGTGCGCCCGCGGCCGCGCGGTTCGGTGCGGTGGTGGCGATCGCGGCGCTGCTGCGCCCCGAGATGTATCTCGCGATTCCCGTGTACGCGGCCGTGTCGCTGACCCTGCGTCCGCGCCCGTCGCTGCGCGTCGTCGCCACTGCCGCGGCCGTCGCCGGTGCGATGATCGTGCCGTGGTTGGTCTACGCCAAGCTCGAGCTGGGGAGCTTTCTCCCCAACACGGCCGGCGCCAAGAGTGGGGGAGTGATTACCAGCCCCATGGTGTTCCTGGCGAAGCTCGTCCCCATCGCCAAGATCGTGCTGAGCACGCAGGCCGTCGCGGTGGCGGGGCTTTTTGCTGATATGGTGTGGTCGCGCCGGCGTGCCGTGGTGCTCGACCCGGCGTTGCGCTTTTGCGCGGCGTGGGTAGTCGCACTACCGCTCGCCTACCTGCTCTTCGATATCCAAGTGTTATCCCGCTATCTCTTGTTGATCACGCCCGCGCTGTGCGTATTGGGGTGGCGCTCGCTGGAGCACGTGGCGGGGCCGCGGGCGCGCGCCGTCGCCGTGGCCGCGGTGGTCGTGGCGGTAGCGACCAACGCCGCTTTCTACGCGCGCGTGGTATTACCGCCGTCACGCGCGTTCAGCACCGACTTGACGGGATCGATGACGAGTCTCGCGCGCTATCTGCGCGATCATTCGCCGCCCGAAGCGGTGGTGGCCGCCGCCGACATCGGCTATCTCGCGTTCTATTCCGACCGCCGCGTGCTCGACCTGGGCGGATTGGTCGAGCCGGAGATGGGGAAGCTGCGCGAAGCGCATCTGTACGAGGAGATCGTCGACCAGGGATTGTACTTCGACGTTGCCGGCTATCCGCGCGTCGACTATTTCGTCGATCGTGATTTGAGCGCCGACCGGTTTACCGGAAAAACACTGCGCGGGCATCGCTTCGACAAGGTGTACGAGACCACGGTACGCAATCTCGGCATTCGCAAGCCGGGTGTGTATCATTACACACTGTACCGTCTCAGCCAGGTGCCGGAATGACCCTCACCTTTCCCGAGATCGCGATCCCGCCCGACCTCGCGCGCGACGACATGCCGGATCTCTTGCGGCACTGGTACCTGGGGCCGCGCGCACGCCGCCACATGATGATGCGCCGCTTCGCGGAAGTGGACCGCCATCTCGATCTCGCGGCGGGGCGACGCGTGCTCGATGTCGGCTCGGCGTGGGGATTCAATGTGATGGCGCTAAACCGGCTCGGCTTTCACGCGGTGGGCATCGACATCGTTCCCGATCCGTTTGTGGTGGGGAAGCGCATCGCCGATTACAACGGCGTGCCCTTCGACGTCTTGGGCGCGGACGCGAGTGCCTTGCCGTTCCCGGACGCGCGCTTCGATCACGTGACGTTGGTGGAAACCTTCGAGCACATTTTCGTCGATGACCGCGCGCGTGCGATGGGCGAATGTTATCGCGTGCTGCGTCCCGGCGGGCGCATCGTACTGTCGACGCCGAACCACGCCAGCCTGGTGGAGAGTGCCAAGCGCGTGGCGGTGCGGCACCGTTGGCTTCGCGCCAAGCTGCCGTCGATGTGCTTGCCCGATCTCGGCACCGCGCGCGCCGATTATCATCCGTACCGCTATCACCGGCCGTGGCCGGACCGCGACATTGCTGCGCTGTTGACGCGAACCGGATTCCGCATCCGCTCCGTGTCGCACTTTCTCTTCATGCTAAAGAGCACACCGGATTCTCTATACGCATCGTGGTCGCTCCTCGAGCGCGCAGGTGAGCGCACACCGGCCGTGCGCGACCTGGCCGCGACGGTGTGCGTCGTTGCCGACAAGCCCTAGCTTCTCGTTCTCTTCCTGCTGGTCGAACACTTACCACCTGCTATCCCGATCACTCGGGGAGAAAAATCCCTACGCGCGGATTTTTTCTTGACCGGTTTCCCTAAAAATCAATAATATGCGGCCTCAAGTGGTGCAACGTCCCTAAGTCAAAAGCTAAAT
>JAICFA010000302.1 GCA_025923935.1 Candidatus Krumholzibacteriia bacterium | reverse complement strand
GATGCGCACCGGCTCCACGAACTCGTCGGTCACACCGGCCTCGTACGAGCGCCGA
Organism: Candidatus Krumholzibacteriia bacterium; assembly: GCA_025923935.1. Classification (GTDB taxonomy): domain Bacteria; phylum Krumholzibacteriota; class Krumholzibacteriia; order WVZY01; family JAKEHA01; genus JAKEHA01. The sequence continues at coordinate 3,361 of JAICFA010000302.1, read as the reverse complement.
ATCGCGTCCACCGCGCTGTCGGCGATGAATCCCTGCCCCATCCTGAGCAGGTCGTAGGCACGGCGGGTACGCTCCCACCGCTTGTCGCGGTCCATGGCGTAATAGCGGCCGACGACGGTTGCGATCTTGCCCACGCCCAGCGTGCGCATCTTTTCTTCGAGTGCCAGCAAGTAGCCTTCGCCGCCGTGCGGCGCGGTGTCGCGGCCGTCCATGACGGCGTGGACGTAGACTTCGCGCAGCCCGCGCGCTTTCGCCATTTGCAAGAGCGCGTACAGGTGGGTTTGGTGGCTGTGAACGCCGCCGTCGGACAGTAGTCCGAAGAGATGGAGGGCACCGTTCGCGCGCACGCGCTCCATCGTGTCGACGAGCACGGGATTCGCAAGAAACGACCCGTCTTGAATTGCGCGGTCGATGCGCACGATGTCTTGATAGACGACGCGACCCGCGCCCAAATTCAAGTGGCCGACTTCGCTGTTGCCCATCTGGCCCTCGGGCAAGCCCACCCACGGCCCGGACGCCTGAATGAGCGTGCGCGGATAGCGATCCCACAACCGGTCGAAGGTCGGCGTGTTGGCGAGGCGGACGGCGTTGGCTTCGGTTTCTTCGCGCCAACCCCACCCGTCCATGACGATGAGAATCATTTTCTTGCGGCGCTCGGTCATTGCCCGCCTCCGCCCGCGGCCCGGCGCGCTTGCGCGAGGCGCGAGAGATTCTCCGACGCCGCGCGGTTGTCGGGCTCGATGCGCAGCGCCTCGCGGAATTCGCGCTCGGCGTCGTCGAAGCGCCGCGTCATGGCGTACACCGAGCCCAGCGTCACGTGGCCGTTGGCGTAGCCCGGCTCGATCTTGACCGCTTGCTCGGCCAGCCGCATGCCGTCTTGCAGCCGTCCGGTTTCGATGTACATCACGGCGAGATTGTTCATGGCGTAGAAATCGTCGGGCTTGAGCGCGATGCATTTACGCAGCGCCTCTTCGGCTTCGGGGTACATCTTCAGCTTGCCGTAGCACACGGCAATATTGTTGTACGCACTGTAGAAGTTCGGCCTCATCTCGATCGCCTTGCGATACGCCTCGATCGCTTTGGTGTATTCGCCACGCTCCTGGTAGCGCTGCCCGAGGTTGTTGTGCGCGTCGGCGTTGTCGGGTGTGAGGTAACCCAGGGCTTCGAGTTTCTTCATCGTCTCCGCGTCCGCCGCGCCCGGCTCGCCCGCGTTGGGATTGGCGTCGCGCGGGCCGTCGAGGGTGGCCACGGTCTCGTTGGAAAATGTCGACGTGACGCTCTCGTCGAAGGCACTCGCGATGGGCTTGCCCGGCATGTCGGAGGCACGCGGCAGTCCTTGCAGTGCGAGGACGGTGGGAGCGATGTCCATAATAGATGCACCGGCGATGGCATAGCCTTTCTTCACTCCCGCGCCGAAAAATCCGATCATGCCGTCGATGCGGTGCCACTTCGCGGCGTTTCCCGCCCAAATCTCGGGGCGATTTTTGAGCCGCGTGTCGCCGCTGCGGAACCCGTGGTCGGAAATCACCATCAGCACGCAGCGCTCATCCATCTTCGCCATGATGGCTCCCAAAATCTCGTCCTGCACGATGTACGCCTGCTCGACCGCGTTTTGATAGCGGTCGAACTCGGCCGGGGGCACGTCCGGCATGCGCGGGGGCGTGTGCAGCATGAAGAGGTGGCTCATCGCATCCACCCACTCGAAGTAGACCGCCAGCACGTCCGGCGCATCGTTCTCCAGCAAATGCACCGCAATGTTGCGAAACGTCAGGGTGGAGGCGTACAGATGGATGAGATTGTTGAGCGGATCCTTCGCGTCGAACGCACCGCGGTGGCGCGCGATCTCGCTCGCGGGCGCATTCACGAAGCGAGCGATGTCGGCTTCGGCCACTTGGTCGGCGTGCAACGCGAGATTGGTGAGCTCGCGCGCGCGCCCGGGCGGATACAGACTGGAAGCCTGCGGCCGCGCGGTATCGCCGGGTGCGTACGCGACGTAGCCGAATTTGTCGGTCACCATCACACCGTCGATCGACTCGGCCGGATCGGTGGCGAGCCACCCCACCACGTCGACGCTGCGATCGTGGCGGGAGAGCATGTTCCAGAAGGCGTCGACTTTGCGATACAAGCGGCTCACCGGCACGCGTGCACCGGTCTTGGGATCGACCACGGTAAAATTGAGAATGCCGTGATCTTCCGGGTAACGCCCGGTTGCCATGGTGGTCCACAAAAGCGGCGAGAGCATGGGCTCTTCCGAGCGCAGCGGCCCGGTCGCACCCTCTTTCAGCAAGCGCGCAAAGTTGGGAAGCTTTCCGGCATCGGCGAGCGGGCGCAGGTTCTGCCAGTCGCCGCCGTCGACGCCGACGATGATCAACCGCCGCGGTGCGGCCGACGCGCGTGCGGTACCTTCGCTGCTGGCCGGCTCGCCGCGGCGAACCTCCACACCGACGGTTTGCAACTCGTCGCGGACGCGATCGACCACACTCGCGTCCATGTCGCCACTCTGGTCGCGCGACGGACGGCTCGCCGCTTCGATCTCGGCGACCGACGTGACGAGCCGTTCAAATGCCGTGGAAAAGTCGGCGGTGAACTTCTGGTACAGCGCTTCCGCGCTCCCGGGCGGAAACGTGAGATCGAACTGATACGCGACGGCGAGCGAGTCGCCGTTTTGAAAAATGACGGGAAAGGTTCCGCGAGCGGGGACGCGGTAGGGGTGATCGCCCGCGGGGTAGCGCACCAGCTTGGCGCCGGGTCCGACCCAATGCCAGCCCGCCGCGAGCGCGCGAACGGCGCCGTTGCTCTTCACCAGGACCGCTTGGCCGTCGCCGGGTATGCGCTTCATGCCCAGCATGACCGCCACGACCAAAAGGGCGGCCAGGGCGATGAAAAGAATACGGATGCGCTTCATCGGAATCGCCGGAGTATAATGCATCGACCATGAGCTCCGCGATAGCCGAGCGCTTGCCAAGCCCGCCCGACGTCGTCGTCATCGTGCTGACGTGGAACGGCCGCGCTCTGACGCTCGACTGCCTGCGCTCGCTCGAAGCGGTGACGACGCCCGGTGTACGTGTCATGGTGGTCGACAACGCCTCGGAAGACGGCACAGCAACGGCTATAAAAGAGCATTACGGCGACCGCATCGATCTTCTCGTGAACCCCGCCAATCTCGGCTACGCCGGCGGCAACAACGCCGGCATCCGGCGCGCGCTCGAACAGGGCGCGCGCTTCATCATGCTGCTCAACAACGACACCACCGTCGCACCCCACTTCGTCGATCATTTGCTCACGCCGCTGCGTGAGGGCAACGACATCGGTGTCACCGCGCCAAAAATTTACTTCGCGCAACCTCCCACCCGCATTTGGT
>JAICFA010000301.1 GCA_025923935.1 Candidatus Krumholzibacteriia bacterium | reverse complement strand
GTTCCTCATCGCGCAGCGCGCGCTCCAATATCTGGGCGATATGCGAGTTACTCAGCGCGTTCAGCACGAACACGCGCGAGCGCGACAACAGCGGCCCGATCACCTCGAAGCTGGGATTTTCGGTCGTCGCCCCGATGAAGACGATGGTGCCGTCTTCGATGTGCGGCAAAAACGCATCCTGCTGCGCGCGATTGAAGCGATGGATCTCGTCGACGAACAACAACAGCGGCAGCGGATCGACCGAGCGCAGCTTGCGGGCCTCTTCGATCACGCGCTTGACTTCGCCGATGCCGGACGTCACCGCGCTGAATGGGACGAAGCGGTTTTTCACGCGCGACGCGATCAAGCGCGCCAGCGTGGTCTTGCCCGAGCCCGGCGGACCCCACAGGATCATCGACTGCTTGATCTCGCCCGCGTCCAGCGTCGCGCGCAAGAGCGTGCCGGGGCCAATAATGTCCGCTTGCCCGAGAAACTCGTCGAGCGTGCGCGCGCGCATGCGATCGGCCAACGGAGCGGGCCGTTCCGGGGTAGAGTCAGGGGGAAGCAGGTCGAAGGGTTGGCTCATTGCAGATCACACCGCGAGATGCCGCTTAGCGCGCCGGCCTACTTGTAAACCGGCTTACGATCGAAATGGTGGTGCGCGGTGATGTGGCGCACGGTGCCGGATTTGCTGCGCATCACGATGGAGTGGGTGATGGCACCGCCGGGCACGAACTGCACGCCACCCAGCACGTCGCTAGTCGTCACCCCGGTGGCGGCAAACATCGCGTTCTCCCCGCGCACCAAATCGCGCGCGTGCAGCACGCGGTCCTTGTTGGCGAACCCGGCGGCGCGGAGTGTGTCGGTCTCCGCCTTGTCGCGCGGATGAAACTGCGCCTGCAAATCGCCGCCCACGCAACGCAGGGCTGCCGCGGCCAGGATTCCCTCGGCGCTGCCGCCGATTCCCATGACCACGTCGATGCCGCTGGTCGGCACCGCCGTCGCCACCATGGCGGTCAGATCGCCGTCGGAGATCAATTGAATGCGCGCGCCGGCGGCGCGCACGTTCTCGATGAGCTCGCGGTGACGGTCGCGATCGAGAATGCACACCGTGAGGTCCTCGACGTAGCAGCGCTTCGCTTCCGCGATCGCCACCAGATTGTCGAGCGCACTGGCTTGGATATTGACGCGCCCCGCTGCTTCCGGTCCGACCGCAATCTTGTTCATGTACGGCACCGGCGGCGCCAAAAATGAATCGGTGTTCGACACCGCGATGGTGGCGATGGCATACGGCCGCCCGAACGCCACGGAGTCGAGCGATTGCAGGGCGTCGACGGCCACGTCGACATCGGGAATGTCGTTGGCTTTGGAGTGCGATTTGGTGGGAGCGGGCGCGTCGTCCGCGTCGCCGATGACGATGCGCGCGTTCATCTTGATGGAGCGCATCACCACCGCCACCGCTTCGCGCGCGGCGCGATCGGCGGCTTCGCCGTCGCCCTTGCCCATCCACCTCGCCGACGCGAGCGCCGCGGCTTCGGTGACGCGGACCAACTCGAGGGCGAGGTTGCGCTCCATCGGCCGTGCGTTTGCTACACGGCGGGGCCGGTCGGGCCCGCTTCCGTGCCGGGAGTGGTCCCCACGTCCGGCTTACGCGCCAAGCTCTCGTTCAACTCGCGCGCCATCTGATACTGGTGAAACGCGAACACGAACGGGAAGAGCGCGTATGCGATGCCGAACGTCAGCGGATACGCAATCAGGGTGACGATGAAGGTGATGAAAAACCAGTTCCATTGGCCGAGGTAGATGTAGCCCACCGGGCCCATCAGGATCCATGACAACACGAAGCCGAGGAAACCGGCGAGACCGGGACTCTTGGGCTCGCGCAGCGGCCGCAAACGCGTCCACTCGCTGCCTTCGAGCGCCGCCGTGACCGAGCTGCGAATACGCCGCCCGCAGTGCGGGCATATCTCGGACTTTTCGTCGACTCCCCGGCCGCAGTATTTGCAGTACATGGTGCTACCGCCTTGGATTGCTAGATGGATAGACAAGCACCAATGCAGTTCTACGGAGGGCAATCACGGTTTGTTACTGTCCCGACGCGGAAAGATTCGCCTTGGCGGTAGCGTTGGCAGGATCGATCTCGAGCACTCGCCGCCATTGCGCCTTCGCGTCGGGCAGCATACCACTTTCCGCGAGAACCACGCCATAGTTATTGAGCACGGCGGGGTCGTCCGGGGCCTCGGCGGCCGCGCGCTTGAGGTAATCGCGCGAGCGGGCCAGGTCGCCCTTGCCCCGCCATGCCATCCCCATCACCGAGAGCGCTTCGCCCAGGCTCGGCGGCATGCGGTCGATGCGCGCGTCGCTGCGCGCGATGGTACCGGACGCGACCCCGTCGGCCAATCCCGCCAGCCGCGCGAGTGCGTCGTCGAAGCGCCCGAGCTCGACCAGCGCGCGCGCCGCGTACACCGTGTCGCTCCACTTGGCACCGTCTTCGTCCACCAGCTTCTCGAACTCGCGCGCGGCGTCTTGGTTTTTTCCCACGCGTAAGTAATGGCGCGCGAGGTTGCGGCGATACTCGCGCAGCTTGGGGTCGTTCAACGCCACGGCGGCCTGAAAATTGGCCTCCGCGTCGTCGTGCCGCCCGATGCGCTCGAGCGCCAGCGCATAGTTGTTGTAATAGCGCCCGTCCTTGGCGATTCCCATCTCACCGGCACGCGCGAACTGCTTCACTGCCTCCTCGTCGTCGACACCGACCAGCCCGATCGCCACGCCGGCAACATAAGCGGCGTTATCGGGCTCGGCATCGCGCGCGACGCGCCAGTGCTGCAGTGCTTCCTTGCCACGGCCGAGCTCGTGCAAGGCCAGCGCGTAGTTGTAGTGCACCAAAGGATCGTCGGCGCCGAACTTCATCGCCTCTTCGAACTCGGTCAAGGCGCGGCCCGTCTTGCCGTTCTCCATCAGCAGAATTCCGAGCTTGAGGTGCGGTGCATACACGCCGTAGTTGATGCGCATCGCCTGTTCGTAGCTCTTGACCGCGTTGGCGTAGTCACCCAGCCCGCGATACGCGTCGCCCAGCATGGTGAACGCCTGGTCGTCCTTGGGTGCCTGGCGCACCACCGCTTCCAGCGCGCGCGCGGCCTCGGCGTATTCGCCGGCGCGAATTTGCAGCAACGCGCGCTTCTTGCTGGCGTTGAGCTCGGCGTTTTGCGCGGCACTTTGCTCTTTGGCGGCGGAGGCGCACGCCATCGTCAAGGCGGCGGCGATGGCGGCCAGCGCGTGCGCGCGGCGAAGGCGGTGCAAGCAGCGCATCATGCGCGAAATATAGCGCGAAGGATGCGAGTCGAGAAAGAGCCGAGGGGTCGTGGACTCCGGGCGGGGGGGCCAGAGCAAACAAGGGGAGGCCCGGGGGGGGGGGACAACGGAGGCAAGGGGGGGGGGGGGTTGTGGGGAGCTTGGAGGGAGTGG
>JAICFA010000300.1 GCA_025923935.1 Candidatus Krumholzibacteriia bacterium | reverse complement strand
ACGCGGATTCTCCGCTACACCGGCTTGAAGCGCTCCGAAGTGGAGTCCGCACTCGCTGGCGATATCGTTTCCATCGCGGGGATCGAGGACGTGCACGTCGGCGATACCCTGGCGTCCCCCGAACGGCCCGAAGCGCTGCCGCTGATCAAAGTCGACGAGCCGACCATCTCGATGTTTTTCTCGCACAGCACGAGCCCGCTCTCCGGCCGCGACGGCGGCCGTTTCCTGACCTCGCGTCATATTCGTGAGCGCTTGGAGCACGAAGCCATGATCAACGTCGGCATCCGCGTCGAAGACGCGGACGGCGGCGAGCGCTTGAAGGTGTCCGGGCGCGGCGAGCTCCACCTCGCGATCCTGATCGAGACCATGCGCCGCGAAGGCTACGAAATGGAAGTCTCACGCCCGCGCGTCATCTTGAAGGAAATCGACGGAGAAGTCATGGAGCCGGTGGAGGAGGTCGTGGTCGAAGTCGACCCCGGCTTCGAAGGTGTGGTGATCGAAGCGCTGGGTAAACGCAAGGGCGAGATGAAGACAATGGCAACGAGTGCGGTCGGAACCATTCGAATGGAATTCATCATCGCGACGCGCGGACTAATCGGCTTTCGGAGCGAGTTCCTTACGATGACGCGCGGCACGGGCGTCATGTATCAGAATTTCTACGAGTACCAGCCCTACAAGGGCGAGATGCCACAGCGCAACAACGGCGTCCAAATCGCCCTCCACCCCGGGACCGCGGTTGCCTACGCGCTATGGAGCTTGGAAGAGCGCGGCGAGATCCTCATTCATCCCGGTGACACCGTATATGAAGGGATGATCATCGGCGTTAACAACAAGGGCTCGGACTTGGTCGTGAACGCCATCAAGGAAAAGAAGCTCACCAACATGCGCTCATCCGGCGCCGACGACGCGATTCAGCTCACCCCGCCGCGCGAGATGACCCTCGAATTCGCGCTCGAGTTCATCGAAGACGACGAGCTGGTGGAAGTGACGCCCAAGTCCATTCGGCTACGGAAGAAGATCCTGAACGATCAGGAGCGCAAGGTCGCTGCCAAGCGCCCGGCGGTTGCTTAGCATCGGCTAGAGGTAGATTCCGAACCCAATCCTAGCGTAACGGCTCGCGTTCGCTTCCCAACTGTGCCCCTCCCAATTCTGAGTCTGCCTCGGAAAATCCGGCCGCTCGAACACTTCATCGCGCTCGTACCAGCGATAGCTCGCACTCATCGCATACTCGAAGGCCAAGCTCAGCGACTCAGTGATAAACCATTCAGTGCCGAGGCTAACCAGAGCACCCAGCGCCATCGCTTGTTCGTCTGAAGAATCGTAACGGATTCCCACACCGAACTCATCTTCGACGCGCACGCGCGTCTGCTCGGCGAATTCGAGGAACGGTCCCGCGCCGAAATAGAAGCTGGCCGACTTCATAGCTCCCACGTACCGCAAATACGTTAGATCGACACTGAAACTGCTGTAGTCATTTTCGTACTCGCCGGTTCCGATATCTGGAACATCGAGCTCTTCATCGCGAACACTTACTTGGCCGAAAAAGCCAAGTCGAAGAGCGTTCCTGGCGTTGAAGTGGTGCTTGAAGAGCAACGCACCACTGTTCAGCCCCCCCTCGAACATGACCTGGAAGGCACTCACGCCGTCGCGCAGTGAATTCGCGCGATCTTCGGCGTTGGCACGTCCCGCTGAGATCACGGTGAAGACAACAATCGCTGCCGTTACGATTTGTTTCATCTCGTCCTTTCAGAACCCTTGGTCTACGACACCCACTTCAGACCCAAAATCCCCACGATAATCAGTCCCACAAAGAAAAACCGCGCGAGCTGCGCCGGCTCTCCCAGCAATAGGATGCCGAGCACGAACGTCCCCACCGCGCCGATGCCGGTCCATACCGCGTAGGCGGTGCCGATGGGAATGGTGCGCTGGGCGAGGAGGAGGAACCAGCCGCTCAATACAATGGACACGATGGCGAGCGGGATCGCCCACGGGCGGTGCTGCGGGTGGGCGGCGAACTTGAGGCCGATCGGCCAGCCCCATTCGAACACGCCGGCAATGACAAGGAAGATCCAAGACATGTTTCTAGATAGAATTACGCAAGCGGTCGCTATGATATAGGACCGCACGCCGCAACGGCAACCGGCGATTGAGCGGCCGCTCTGGGCATGGTAGAATCTCATCCAAGTTTACGCCGCCCTGCTACCACATCACCAGGAGACGCACGTCCATGCACCGCACCCCTGCCCTGCTTGCTGTATTGTGCTTTGCACTTGCCGCGCCCCCTTCCTTCGCCAACGATCTGACACACTTCGAAAGTCCTTCCGTCCATCCCATCGAGCTTGCGCCCAACGGCAACCGCTTGTACGCGGTGCACACCGCCGACCATCGCTTGGTGGTGTTCGACACGAATGCGAATCCGCCCAAGAAGATTTCGGAAATCATGGTGGGACTGGAGCCGGTGACGGTGCGGGCGCGCACGCAGAGCGAAGTGTGGGTGGTCAATCACGTCTCCGACGACATCAGCATCGTCGACGTTCCCACCAGCCGCGTGGTGCGCACCTTGTTGGTGGGCGACGAGCCCACCGACGTCGTCTTTACGGCGACGCGTGCGTTTGTTTGTCTTTCGCAAGAAGACAAGATTCGCGCCTACAACCTACAAAATTTAAATCAGGCGCCCACCGACATCGCGCTCGATATGAGCGATCCGCGCTCGCTGGCGTTGTCGCCGGACGGGTCGCGCGTGTATGTGTGTGCCCTCGACAGCGGCAACAACACGACCATCGTGCCGACGGCGGTGGTGGAGGCGAATGGCGGCCAGCCCGCGCCGAATCCGCCGAAGAATCCGGCGCTCCCGGCGGCACCCGACGTGGGCTTGATCGTGAGGAACAACGGTGCCGCGTGGCTGGACGAGATCGGCCGCAATTGGAACGCGTTCCTTCCCTACACGCTGCTCGACAACGACGTGGTTGCGATCAGCACGGCGTCGTTGGCGGTGGTCGCGAATTTCCACAATGTCGGCACCACGCTGTTCAACGTGGCGGTGAATCCGGTGAGCGGGAATTTGTACGTCACCAACCAGGAGGCGTCGAACCAGATCCGCTTCGAGCCCAACGTGCGCGGGCAGTTCATTCGCAACCGCGTGACGGTCGTTGACGCCTTCGGCGGCAATGCCACGCCGCATCATTTGAACGCGCACATCAATTACGGGGCTCCGGCAGGAAACGCGGGCGAGCGTGCGCTGTCCGTCTGCATTCCGCTCGACATCACGATCTCGAGCGACGGACAGGACGTGTACGTGGCGGGCTTCGGCTCGCGTAAGGTCGCGGTGCTCGACGCGGGCGGCAATGTGACGCGCCGTATCGCGGTCGGCGAAGGCCCCGCGGGACTGGCACTGGACGAAGCGCACAACCGGTTGTACGTGCTCAACCGCTTCGAGAGCTCGCTCTCGGTCGT